>JBKPMI010000111.1:0-1261 GCA_046732075.1 Acidobacteriota bacterium
CCGAAGAGCGGCCCGTACGCCTCCCGGAAAAAGACGTACTGCCCGCCGGCCTTCGGCATCATCGCGGCGAGCTCCGAACAGCAGAGCGCCGCGATCATGGTGAGCAGCCCGGCGATGGCCCACGCCGCGAGAACCCAGCCGCCCGCACCGAGGACGCGGGCGCTCTTCGCAGAGACGATGAAGATCCCGGAACCGATCATCGAGCCGACGACGAGCGTCGTCGCGTCGAGCGACCCGATGCCCCGGACCAGCTCGCGTTTCAAGCGGCCCGCCCGCGAGAGCGGTCTACTTGCGCTTCTTCGCGCGCGCGGTGTAGTCCGCGAGCCGGTCCACGATCTTCGGGACCAGCTTCCGCGACATCCAGGCTTCGCCGGCGGCGACCGCCTCGAGAGCCTTGGAGAGGAAGAACGGAATCTCTTTCTTCGTCACGCAGCCGACCGCGCCGTGCGACAGCGCTTCCACGATGCGGTCCTCGGACGCGCGGCCCACGAGGAGGATGACGCGGGTTCGGGAGCTGCGGCGCCGCAGGACCGAGATGAGGCTCGCGCCGAACTCGGAGGAGAGCTGCAGGTCGAGCAGTACGACGCGGGGCTTCAACCTCGCCGTGGCCGTGACGGCTTCGTGGCCGGTCACCGCCTCGCCGATGACCCGCATCCCGCGAAGACCCTGGATTACCCGCGTCGCCGCGGCGCGGCTGGAGCGCTCCGGGTCCGCGATCAGGATGCTGACGACCGGGATCGGACGCTTCTTCACCCAGTCCATGCTGCCGTGCTCGCGCCCGCTTTTCTTCGCCCGAGCCCTCGGCGCCACCTTCTTCGCGCGCTGCGCGCTCATCGGGTCACCCGGTTGTATTCCGTCACGAAGAGGGCCAGCCCGAGCCGGTCGGAGAGTCCGAGCTTGCGGAAGATTGCCGTCAAGTGAGCCTTCACCGTGGCCTCCGTGATGTTCAACCGGCCCGCGATTTCCTTGTTGCTCGCTCCCCCTCCGATCAGTTGAGCGATCTCCCGCTCTCGCGGGGTCAGCCGGTCCAGCCGGGTGTCGAGGTTGGGTGGAAACTCCTTGTGTCGTCGCTCGGTCAGAGCCGTGAGCTCCTCGAGCAGCGGCGCAAAGACGTTCCGCGCCACCCAGATCTCCCCCTTGATGACGACCGACACCGCCTTCCGAAGGAGGTTCGGGTCCATGTCCGTGCTGCAGTAGCCGCGCGCACCCGCCTTCAGGGCCGAGAAGCCCTCCCGGTCGTTGGGGGTGCTGGTCATCAGGA
>JBKPMI010000112.1:0-5900 GCA_046732075.1 Acidobacteriota bacterium
GTCTTTCCCTGGGCGGCCCGATCGTGAAGGACTCGGTCCACTTTTTCGCATCCTGGGAGTACAACGACCAGACGCGCGCGAACTTCGTGTCGGTCGGGCCGGCGATCATCGTCGGATCTCCCGCGCTCCAGGCCGAGATGAACGCCGCCACGGGCTTCTTCGACAGCCCGTTCACCTCCAACCTCGGCTTCCTGAAGTTGTCGTGGCAGGCGGCTTCGTCGAGCCTCCTCGACGTGAGCGGCTTCTACCGCGACGAGAGCGAGCTCCGCGACTTCGGAAACGGGCGGGACAGCTTCCAGAGCGCGACGGATCTGACGAACACGGTCTGGAACGCCCAGGCCAAGGACACGATGACCGGCGGGAGCTTCCTGTCGGAGACGACCGTCGGTTACAACGACTACCAGTGGAACCCGCACCCGAGGAACTCGGACCTTCCGGGCCGGAACTACTTCGATGCGATGCCTCTCGGCGGACGTGAGACCTCCCAGGACTTCCACCAGAAGAAGTTTTCGGTCCGCGAGGACTTCTCACTGCTGAACATCCACGCCGCCGGCGACCACGTCGTGAAGGCCGGAGTCGTCGCGACCTGGGCCAAGTACGACGTGACGAAGCTCCAGGAGGGGAACCCGGTCTTCCAATTCCGGCCGGACCTCGGCTTCGACATACCTTTCGAGGCCCGGTTCGGAGTCGGAAACCCCGACCTCTCCGCGTCCAACAACGAGTACGGCCTCTACGTGCAGGACGACTGGCAGGTCAACAACCGGTTCACGATCAATGCCGGGATCCGGTGGGACTACGAGACCGACATGTTGGGCAACGACTACGTGACTCCGGCGCAGGTCCGCGCGGACCTGACGGGCCTCGTCCCCGATCGCTACTTCACCGACGGGAACGACCGCCCGGCGTACAAGAACGCCTTCCAGCCGCGCCTCGGCCTGACCTATGACGTCACGGGCGCGGGCAAGACCGTTCTCTTCGCGGGCTATGGGCGCTACGTGGACCGCGACGTTTACAACTTCATCCTCGACGAGAAGTTCCGACTCCAGTGGGCTACGCGCGTCTTCCGCTTCTCATCGGACGGCCTGCCGCGCGACGGCCAGCCAACGATCCTGTGGAACCCGTCGTATTTCTCGGCCGCCGGACTGCAGGGCCTGATCGACCAGGGAGTGGCGGGGAAGCCCGAAGTCTTCCTGATCGACAACAACACGAAGCCGCCGCAAACCGACCAGTACAGCCTCGGAATCCGCCAGGCCCTCGGCCCCGTCGGGATTTCCGCGTCCTACGCGGCGATGCGGGGGAAGAACGGCTTCACGTGGGTACGCGGAAATCGCAACCCGGACGGCACCTGTTGCACCTCGCTCGCGAACTATTCCAATGTCCTGATCTCCGACGCGACCAAGCGGTTCTGGTACGACGCGTTCCTCCTCTCCATCGACAAGCCGTTCACGACCGCGTCGCACTGGGGCGCGACCCTCGCCTACACCTACGCCGAGTCGGACCAGACCGGCAACGATGCGTTCAGCCTCGACTGCCTTGCGGCAACCGAGTGCCTTCGGAAGGTCGAGGACTTCCCGCGCCACCCGACCGCGAACGACGAGCGGAATCGGATCGTCTTCTCCGGGATCGTGGGTCTTCCCTGGGATCTCCGCTTCTCGACCCTGATCACGCTGGGGTCCGGTCTGCCCTACACGATCCTGGATGCCACCAACGGATTCGGGCCGAACGAGTTCGTGGTGCGGCTGAACGAGGGGCGGCAGGAGGGCTCGTTCCCGTTCGACGCCCCGTACCAGTCCTTCGACTTCCGCCTTCAGAAGGACTTCCTGATCTCCAACCTGGTGAGCGTCGGGGTCTCGGGAGAGGTCTTCAACGCCACCAACCACAACAACTTCGGATGCTTCGAGAACTTCATCCGGATCGCCAACGATCCGGCAGGTCCGAACCCGAATTTCGGAAAGCCGAACTGCGTGACCACGCCGGCGCGCCGGTTCCAGGTCGGCTTGAACGTAGCGTTCTGACGAAGGGTTGAGCTTCCGTTCGTGAAGAGTGGGGGAGGGGGCGGCCGGTTTTCCGCCCCCTCTCTCCCTCGTTTCCTCCGGCCGCGCCGCGGAGCCGCGGCCTTCGGGCTCGTCCTCCTCCTCATCTCCGGCTGCCGGCCGGCGGCGGCGCCTCCCGCCGCTCCGGCCGTCGCGACCAGGCCCGCGGCCACCGACGAAAAACTTCTCGACCTCGTCGAGCGCCGCAGTTTCGACTACTTCTGGGAGCTCACGAACCCCGCGAACGGCCTCGTTCCGGACCGCTGGCCGACCCCGTCCTTCTCGAGCGTCGCGGCCGTCGGCTTCGGGCTGACCGCCTATTCGGTCGGGGTCGAGCGCGGCTGGGTGACCCGGGAGGCGGCGCGGGAGCGGGTGCGGACGACTCTGCGTTTTCTCCTGTCCGCGCCGCAGGGGCCTTCGTCGAAGGGCGTCACGGGCTACAAGGGTTTTTTCTACCACTTCCTCGACATGAAGACCGGCGAGCGATACCAGACGGTGGAGCTTTCGACGATCGACACCACGCTCCTGATGGCCGGCGTCCTCGCCTGCGGCTCGTACTTCGACCGGGAGGATCCGGCCGAAGCCGAGATCCGTTCGCTCGCGGAGACTCTCTACGGGCGAGTCGAGTGGGACTGGATCCAGCCCCACCCCCCGCTCGTCAACCACGGCTGGAAGCCGGAGGTCGGCTTCCTCCCGTACGACTGGGCGGGCGGGGGCTACGACGAGTCCATGATTCTCTACGTCCTCGCGCTCGGTTCTCCGACGCATCCGATCGCGCCCGCGGCGTGGCCGCGGGTGACACAGAGATTCCAGTGGACGAAGTTCCACGGGCAGGAGTACATCCCGTTCAATGCGCTCTTCGGCTACCAGTACTCGCACGTGTGGATCGACTTCCAGGGGATCCAGGACGACTTCTCGCGCGCGCACGGGATCGACTACTTCGAGAACTCGCGGCGCGCGACCTACGCCCACCGCGCCTATGCCATCGCGAACCCGGAGAGCTACCGGGACTACGGCGAGAACGTGTGGGGCCTGACCGCGTGCGACGGGCCGGCCGACGTGACGGTGACGATCGACGGCCGGTCGCGCACATTCCACACGTACTGGGCGCGCGGCTGCTCGACCGTCGAGACCACGGACGACGGCACGATCGCCCCGACGGCCGCGGCGTCTGCCGTCCCGTTCGCACCGGAGATCGCGATCCCGGCGGTCGCGGAGATGTACCGCCGCTACGGGGAGCACCTGTTCGCGAAGTACGGGTTCCTCGACTCGTTCAACCCGACCCTGCGGACGACCGACGTCCCGCTCCAGCATGGCCGCGTGGAGCCGGGCCTCGCCTGGTTCGACGGGGACTACCTCGGCATCGACCAGGGGCCCATCGTGGCGATGCTCGAAAACTACCGGACGCAGCTGGTCTGGAAGACGATGCGCGGGAATCCCCACGTGGTCCGGGGCCTCCGGCGCGCGGGTTTCCGGGGCGGATGGCTCGAGTCCGCTCCGAACTAGCTCCCGGCGTCGCTCTCACGCTCGCCGCCGTCCTCGCGGCCGCGGGATGCGGAGAGAAGCGGGAGAGCCGCGCCACCGTCCGGTTCTGGGGCATGGGGCGCGAGGGAGAGGTCGTTCGGGATCTGGTCCCGGAGTTCGAGCGGCGCAACCCGGGGGTTCACCTCGTCGTGCAGCAGATCCCCTGGACGTCGGCCCACGAGAAGCTCCTGACCGCGTTCGTCGGGCGGTCCTCGCCGGACATCGCGCAGCTCGGCAACACCTGGATCCCGGAGTTCGCCGCGATCGGGGCCCTCCACCCCCTCGACGCGAACGTTTCGGCGTCGGGCTCCGTCTCGCCGGCCGGGTTCTTCCCGGGCGTGTGGGAGACGAGCGTCTACGACGGGTCGGTCTTCGGTATCCCGTGGTACGTCGACACGCGGGTGCTCTTCTACCGACAGGACCTCCTCGCCCGCGCCGGCTATCCGCGGGCGCCGCGGAGCTGGAGCGAGTGGCGCGACGCGATGCGGAAACTGAAGCGAATCCAGGGCCCGTCCTCGTTCGCGATCCTGCTGCCGACCAACGAGTGGGAGCAGCCCGCCATCCTCGGACTCCAGGAGGGATCGCCGCTGCTCGCCGACAACGGGACCCGCGGCGCTTTCGCAGGGCCGCAGTTCCGCGCGTCCGCCGACTTCTTCGTGGGAACGTTCCGCGAGAAGCTGGCGCCGGTCGTCAGTTACACGCAGCTCGGCAACGCGTACCAGGAGTTCGCGCGCGGAACGATCGCGATGTGGATCACGGGTCCGTGGAACCTGGGGGAATTCCGGCGCCGCCTGCCCTCTTCCCAGCAGAACCTCTGGATGACCGCGCCGCTGCCGGCCCCGGACGGGAAGGAGTGGCCGGGGGCGTCGTTCTCGGGCGGATCGAGCCTCGCCGTCTTCCGCCTCTCGGAGCGGAAGCCCGAGGCGTGGAAGGTGATCGAGTTCCTGTCCGACCCCGCCATCCAGTCCCGGTTCTACGCGCTCTCCGGGGACCTGCCCGCGTCCCGCGCCGCGTGGGACGACCCGGCGCTCGCGAACGACGAGAAGCTCCGCGCCTTTCGCATCCAGGTCGAGCACGTCGCGCCGATGCCGCGAGTCCCGGAGTGGGAGCAGATCGCTCAGAACGTGGCGGAGCGGCTGGAGCCCGCAATCCGGGAGAGGCAGAGCGTTCCCGGCGCGCTCGCCGAGCTCGACGCGGACGTCGACCGGATCCTGGAGAAGCGGCGCTGGATGCTCGCGCGGAGGAGGGCGACCCTTGCCCGCTAAGCGGCCGCTTTCGAACGAGGCCCGCGCCGCCGCCATCTTCCTGGCGCCGGGACTCCTCGTCATCGGTCTCTTCTTCCTCGTTCCGATCGCGGCGTCGCTCTTCCTCTCGCTGACCGACTTCGACATCTACGCGCTGGGGGATCTCGGTAACGCGAGGTTCGTCGGCCTGCGGAACTTCACGCGGCTGGCGAGCGATCCGCTCCTCTGGATCTCGCTGCGAAACACGTTCTACTTCGTCCTCGTGGGCGGACCGCTCACCCTCGGCATCGCGCTCGCCGCGGCTCTCGTGCTGCACTCGAAGCTCGTCCGATGGAAGGGGGTCTTCCGCACCGTGTTCTTCGCGCCATACGTCACGACGCTCGTCGCGGTCGCGATCGTGTTCCGGTACCTCTACCATCCCCGCTTCGGCGGGCTGAACCGCTTCCTCGGGTTCTTCGGCGTGGCGCCGATCGACTGGCTGGGCGACCCGCACTGGGCGATGCCCGCGATCATCATCCTCGCGGTGTGGAAGAACTTCGGCTACGCCATGATCCTCTTCATCGCGGGGCTCCAGGCGATCCCCGAGTCTCTCTACGAGGCGGCGCGGCTGGACGGCGCGGGCGCGGGCCAGGTCTTCCGGAAGATCACGCTCCCGATGCTCGCCCCGACGTTCCTCTTCCTGGGGATCATGACGACCATCGGCTACTTCCAGTTCTTCGCGGAGCCCTACGTCATGACCGGCGGCGGCGGGCCCCTGAATGCGACGCTGTCGACCGGGCTCCTCATGTACAAGCACGGTTTCCGCTGGTGGAACATGGGATACGCCGCGGCGATCGCGGTCGTTCTCTTCCTCGTCATCCTCGCGTTCACCGTGATCCAGTTCCGGATCGAGAAGAGGCGGAGCGCGTGAAGCGCCCGGTGGTGACGATCCTGCTCCACGTCGGGCTGGTGCTCGGCGCGGTGGTGGCTCTCGCGCCCCTCGTCTGGATGATCTCGGCGTCGGTGATGCCGACGGGCGAGGCCAACACCTTCCCGCCGCGATTCCTGCCGTCCAGCCCGACGTTCCTGCACTACCGCGAGCTCTTCACCCGTCTCGATC
>JBKPMI010000113.1:0-14350 GCA_046732075.1 Acidobacteriota bacterium
GACGCCGAACACCGCCGCCGTCGCCCTCTTGTGCCGTTCCCTCGATTCCGAGGTCATGATTCGTCTCCTCTCGGAAAGAAGCTACGCGGCTTCGGATGACTCGTCCCGCGCAGATCGGCGAACGGTATCCGGCGACCGGAGGCGCGGCGGCGGCCAGCGGCGGAGGAGCCGGAGCTTCGGCGGGCTTCGCGGCCGCGGGCGGCGTCGCGGTGGCCTCACCGGCCTCTCCGAGCACGCCGACGACAGTGTTGATCGGCACGGTCTGCCCTTCGGCGACCCGGATCTCGGTCAGGGTCCCGGCAACCGGCGCCGGGATCTCCGCGTCCACCTTGTCCGTCGAGATCTCGAAGATGGGCTCGTCGCGCTTGACGGTGTCGCCCACCTTCTTCAGCCACTTGGTGATCGTGCCCTCGGCGATCGACTCGCCCATCTGCGGCATGATGATTTCGGTCGCCATCCCACCTCCTCCGAGAGAGGTCAGAATAGCATCGAAGTTGCGCACTTTCCCCTCGCCGGAACCGTTTGCCGGTCGCCGGATACCGTTCGCCGATCTGCGCGGGACGAGTCATCCGAAGCCGCGTAGCTTCTTTCCGAGAGGAGACGAATCATGACCTCGGAATCGAGGGAACGGCACAAGAGGGCGACGGCGGCGGTGTTCGGCGTCCTGCTCATCGGAGTGGGCGTCCTGTTCCTGCTCCAGAACTTCGGGTATGTCGACGCTGGCCGGGTCGGAGACTGGTGGCCGCTCATCCTGATCGGCCTCGGCATCGCGTCGCTCATCGCGCCGAAGGACCCGGGGGACTCGGCCACCGGCGTGGCCGTGGCCGCGCTCGGCGCCTTCTTCCTCCTGCGGAACTTCGACGTCATTCACTGGCGGCTCGAAAACATCTGGCCGCTCTTCATGGTGCTCGGTGGAGTCTCGCTGATCGCCCGCGCGATCGCAGAGCGCCGGAATTCCCGGCCGTCGTCGACCGGATCGCTCGAAAACGGGGGTCCCCGATGAACGGCGCTTCGGGTTCCCGGATCAACGGCCGGCTCGTCGCGGGGGCCCTGCTCGTCCTGTTCGGCGTCCTCTTCATGCTGGACAACATGGGCGTGCTCGACGCCGGCGACGTGCTCGCCTACTGGCCGGTCATCCTGATCGCCGTGGGGCTGCTCAAGGTCGTTCAGCCCTCGCACGCGGGCCAGCGCAGGGTGGGCTGGGTCCTGATCGCGATCGGGGCCGTTCTCCAGCTCCAGATTCTCGGGCTGACCCACATGCGGTCCTCCTGGCCGTTTCTGCTCGTGGTGATCGGGGGCTTCCTCATCTGGCGTGCAGTCACTCCGCGCCGCGACCCCGCCCTCCCCGAAATTTCGTCCTCCCAGCTCTCGGAGTTCGCGGTGATGGGGCGCGTGCACCGGGTCGTGGAGTCCTCCGACTTCCGTGGGGGCGAGGCCACCGCGATCATGGGGGCGGTCGAGCTCGACCTTCGCGGCTGCACGATCGCGACTTCGACCGCGGTCATCGACGTCTTCGCGCTCTGGGGAGGCATCGAGATCACCGTCCCTCCGGAGTGGAAGGTGGACATGAAGGCGATGCCGATCCTCGGCGGGTTCGAGAACAAGGCGCGCTCGACGGTCCGCGACGGTGCGGCTCCCGTCCAGGAGCTCGTGATCCGGGGCACCGCGCTGATGGGCGGAATCGAAATCAAGAACTGAGATGCCGGTCGCATGAGCGCACTGCACCCGATCCTGGCCCGCAAGGGCCGCTTCCTGCCGCTCCTGTCCACCGCGATCCCGATCGCGGCACTCCTGACCGGGCTTCTCGCGCGGCAAGGGGCGTTCCGGTTCGGCGAGGCGGTCACGTTGGCCTGGCCGCTCGCGTTCGTCGCGGTGTTCCTGTTTCTTTCGGTCTGGTACGTCGCGATGGCCGCCCCGCTCCGCGGCGGGAGGATCCTCCGCATCGTCGTCACGCACGCCGTCGCCGCCGCTCTGATCTGTTCGGTCTGGGTGCTCTCGGGCGCCGGAGCGGCGCGCCTGCTCGTCCCGCTCTGGGGCGCGACATTTCCGCAGCGATACGCCGCGCAGGTGCCGGTCCTCTTCACGACCGGGATCCTTCTCTACCTGCTGTCCCTCGCCCTTCACGCGGTACTTCTCGCGGTCGAGGCGACGCGGGAGGCGGAACGGCACGCGCTCCAGCTCCAGGTCCTCGCCCGCGAGGCCGAGCTGAAGGCGCTGCGCGCCCAGATCCACCCGCACTTCCTCTTCAACAGCCTGAACTCGATCTCGGCGCTCGTTGGAACGGACCCGCCCCGCGCGCGGGAGATGTGCGTTTACCTTTCGGAGTTCCTGCGAAAGAGTCTGGCGCTCGGAGAGCGAAAGAGCATTCCGGTCCGGGAAGAGGTCGCGCTCGCGAAGGCCTATCTCGAGGTCGAGGGACTGCGGTTCGGCTCGCGCCTCACGGTCGAGGAGGCGCTGGAGACGGGAGGGCAGGACTGCCTCGTGCCTCCGCTCCTCCTGCAGCCCCTGGTCGAGAACGCCGTCCGGCACGGGATCGCGACGCGCGTCGAGGGAGGAGTCATCCGCCTCGAGGCGCGTCGGAGCGGCAACCGGCTCCGGATCCTGATCGAGAACCCGTTCGACCCGGACGCGCCGGCCCGCCGCGGCGCCGGGGTCGGTCTCTCCAACGTCCGCTCGCGCCTCGCCGCGCGGTACGGCTCCGACGCCCTCTTCGCGGCGAGAAAGCTCGCGGACCGGTACCTCGTCGTCCTTTCGATGCCGGCCCAGGCGGCGGATTGACGGACGCCGTCCCGGTCCGGGTCCTCATCGTCGACGACGAGGCCCCGGCGCGCTCGATCCTCCGCGAAATGCTCTCGGACCGGGATGGCGTGTCGATCGTGGGGGAATGCGCCAACGGTTTCGAAGCCGTGAAGGCCGCGGCGGAGCTCGCGCCGGACGTCGTCTTCCTGGACGTCGAGATGCCGAAGCTGGACGGCTTCGAGGTCCGGGAGCTCATCGATCCCTCGATCGCGGTGGTGTTCGTCACGGCGTACGACAGCTATGCTCTTCGCGCTTTCGAAGTGCATGCCGTCGACTACGTCCTGAAGCCTTTCCGCGCGGAGCGGCTGGGCGATGCCCTGGATCGCGCGCGCGCGCGGCGGGGACAACCGCCTCCGCCGCCGGACGCCGCGACCGCTCTGGCCGCCGCGGCGCGTCCCGCCGGAACCTATCTTTCGCGGATCGTGGTCCGCGAGGGGACCCGCGTGCACGTCGTCCCGGTCGACAGGCTCGACTTCGCCGAGGCGCAGGACGACGCGGTCCAGCTGAAGACCGGGGGACGGAAGCTCCGGAAGGCCGGCACGATCGGCAGCCTCGCCGACGGCCTCGACCCCGGCCGCTTCGTCCGCATCCACCGCTCGTACGTTCTGAACATCGACCGGCTCGCCCGGCTGGAGCTCTACGCCAAGGGGAGCTACGTCGCGATCCTCTCCGACGGCACTCGCCTCCCCGTGAGCCGGGAGGGGCACGCCCGGCTGAAGGCTTTGCTCGGAACGGAAGCGGGCGCGTGAGCCGACGCGCCGCAGCCCGGCCGCCGTCGATTCACAAGTTCGGCGGCGCTTCGTTGCGGGACGCCCGCGCGCTCGGCGCCGCCCTCGCGATCGTGCAGAAGGCGGAGCGCCCCGCGGTGGTGGTCGTCTCGGCGTTCGCCGGCGTGACCGACGCGCTGCTCGGTCTCGCGGGCGACCTCGCGCGCGGCAACGACGCAGCGGTGCGGAAGACCGCGGCGGAGCTGCGGGGGAGGTACGAGGCCGCGGCGCGATCGGTCGCACGGCCCGGCGAGGAGCGCCAGCGGCTGGTCTCCCGGGTGCGCTCGACGTTCGCCGAGATCGAGGCGCTCACCGCCGCGCCCGGGATCCTGCGCGAGCTCTCGCCGCGGTCGCTCGATCACCTTCTCGGCCTGGGTGAGGACCTCTCGGCCCGGATCTTCGCGGCGGGGCTCGCGGGCCGCGGAGTGCCTTCGGAGTACGTGAATGCGGCGGAGGTCGTCGCGACCGACGGCCGCGCGGGAGGGGCGTCGCCGGACCTCGCCGCCACGGACCGCCGCGCCCGGGCGAAGCTCCGCCCGCTGCTCGCGAAGAGAAAAGTCCCCGTCGTGCCCGGATTCCTGGGCGCCGACGCGGAGGGCCGGATCGTGACGCTCGGGCGGGGGGGCTCCGATCTGACCGCGACGCTTCTCGGCCGGTCGCTCGCAGCGGGCTCCGTCACGCTGTGGAAGGACGTGCGCGGCTTTCTCACGGCCGATCCGCGCGTCGTCCCGGATGCCCGGGTGATTCCGCAGCTGAACGTCCGGGAGGCCGCGGAGCTCGCGTACTACGGCGCGAAGGTCCTCCACCCGCGCGCGCTCACGCCCGGCGGAAGGTGCCGGATCTTCGTCCGCCCCTTCGACCGCCCGGAAGAACCGGGCACCGAGATCTCCGGCCGCCACACGCTCGATCGGTACCCGGTGAAAGCGCTCTCCGCGATCCCGGGGCAGGCGCTCGTGACCGTCACAGGCAACGGGATGCTCGGCGTCCCGGGAATCGCGGCGCGCACGTTTTCGGCCCTGCACCGGGAGGCGATCTCGGTCTCGCTCATCTCGCAGGCGTCCTCGGAGCACTCGATCTGCGCCGGGATCCCGGACGTGCAGGCGGACGCGGCTCGGCGCAGCCTGCTCGACGCGTTCCGCGAGGAGATCGCGCGGCGCGAGGTCGACGGCGTCGAGATGCTCCGCGACCTCGCGACCATCTCGGTGGTCGGTCTCGGCATGGCCGGAACGCCCGGGATCGCGGCGCGCGTGTTCACGGCGCTCGCGCCCGCCGGGATCAACGTCGTCGCGATCGCGCAGGGCTCCTCGGAGCTCAACATCTCCTTCGTCGTCGAAGGAGCCCGGGCGGGGGAAGCACAGCGGCGGATCCACGACGCCTTCCAGCTTTCCAAGATCGGCGGCGGCCGCGCGGCGGCGCCGGCCCACACCGACGTCGTACTGCTCGGTTTCGGTTCCGTCGGGCGCACGCTCGCCGGACTCGTCGTCGAGTCCGCGCGGCGCTCGCGGCTGCGGCTCGTGGGCGTGATCGACCGGAGCGGGTACGTCTTGCGGCCGAACGGCCTGTCGGCGGGCGACGTGCGCGAGCTCGTGTCGCGCAAGACGCGGTCGCGTTCGATCGCCGGCGCCCGCAGCGCGGTCGCGGCGAACGCGGACGACGCGGTGGCCGCGCTCGCGGAGCACGCGCTCTCCCGCCCGGTTCTGGTGGACGTCACGGCGGGAGACACCGGCCCCGTGCTCGAGTCGGCCGTCGCGGCGGGGTTCGACCTCGTGCTCGCGAACAAACGGCCGCTCTCGGCCCGCCGGAAGGACGCGCAGGCGATCGAGCGGGCCGTCGAGAAGTCGGGCCGCCGCCTTCGCTACGAGGCCACGGTCGGCGCGGGGCTGCCGGTGCTCGACACGTATCGCAAGCTCGTCGAGTCGGGCGACCGCGTTCTCCGCATCGAGGGATGTCTTTCGGGCACCCTGGGGTTCCTGCTCTCGGAGGTCGAGGCCGGTCGGTCTTTTTCGCGCGCCCTGCGACGCGCGATGGAGCTCGGCTATACAGAACCGGATCCCCGGGACGACCTGTCCGGCGCGGACGTCGGCCGCAAGGCGCTGATCCTCGGCCGGCTGCTGGGATTCCGCGGCGAACCGAAGGACGTCGCGGTCGGATCGCTGGTCCCGGCCGGGCTCCGGCGGCTGCCGCTCGCCCGTTTCCTGGACCGGCTGGAGGAGCTCGACCCGGTGTGGTCGGCGCGGCTCGCCGGAGCGCGCGCGCGGAAGCGTTCGCTCCGATACGTCGCGACCGTTACACCGCGGAAGATTTCCGTGGGCCTGACCGAGGTCGGGCCCGACAGCCCGTTTGCGGGACTCCGCGGCACCGACAACCAGGTGGCGTTCACCACCGTGCGCTACCGGACGAATCCGCTCGTCATCCAGGGGCCGGGCGCGGGACTCGCCGTGACCTCGGCCGGAATCCTGAACGACGTCCTGGAGCTCGCCGGCGGATGAGATCGGTCCGTGCCTTCGCGCCGGGGACCGTCGCGAACCTGGGTCCCGGATTCGACGTGCTGGCGCTCGCCGTGACGGGAGCCGGGGACGCCGTGACCGTGGAGCGGATGGACGGAGATCGAATCCGGATTCGATCCTCCGGGCACCCGGAGATCCCGGTCGACCCCGCGAAGAACACGGCGGCGATCGCGGCCGCCCGCGTGCGGGAGCGCGCCGCGGCGGGGTCCGTCGGGTTCGTCCTCGACGTCGAGAAGGGACTGCCGCTGTCCGGAGGGCAGGGCGGAAGCGCGGCTTCGGCCGCGGCGGCCGCGGTCGCGGTCAACGAGCTCCTGGGCGGTCCGCTCTCGAAGGCGGATCTCCTGGAGCCGTGCCTGGAGGCGGAGGAGGCCGTCGCCGGGAGGCACGCGGACAACGTCGCGGCCGCGCTCTTCGGAGGCGTCGTGCTGGTCCGCTCTCTCGATCCGCTCGACGTCGTCCGACTCCCGTATCCGCCGGACCTCCGGGTCGTCCTCGTCCATCCCGACCAGGAGCTCCGCACGGAGGCGGCGCGCGCGTGTCTCCCGCGCTCGGTCGACCGCTCGGTCGCGGTCGCGCAGGCCGCCGGCGTCGGCGCACTCGTGGCCGCGCTCGCGTCCCGCGACTGGGAGCTCCTGCGCCGATCGGTCGAGGACCACGTCGCGGAGCCGGCGCGCGCGCCGCTGCTCCCCGGTTTCCTCGAGGCCAAGCGGGCGAGTCTCGAAGCCGGGGCGCTCGGCTGCTCGATCTCGGGAAGCGGACCGTCCGCGTTCGCTTTCGCCGACGGGGACGAAACCGGGCGGCGGATCGGCGAGGCGATGGTCCGCGCGTACGGGTCCGCCGGGATCGGCGCGACGTTCCGCGTCGGTCGGGTCGACGACGAGGGGGCGCGCGTGACGGGCGGCGGCGAGTGACCGGCAGCCACCAGGTGTGCCCGCGCTGCAACCGCGAGCTTCCGCTCGACTTCGCGAAGGCGGAGTGTCCCGGATGCGGCGGATTGCTCGAAGTGCGGCATCCGCCGCCGGACACGAAAGGCGCGGCTCTGCGCGACCTCTTCGGCCGGCGCCGCGGCGCGACCGGCGCGCTCGACGCGTCTGGAGTCTGGCGGTTCCGCGAGGCGGTCCTGCCGGGCGTTCGACCCGAGGAGGTCGTCTCGCATCCCGAAGGCAACACGCCTCTCCTCGCGCGCGAGACGGTTTCGCGCTGGAGCGGAGTCGACGATCTCCGCCTGAAGCACGAGGGGCACAACCCGACCGGCTCGTTCAAGGACCGCGGCATGACCGTCGGGGTCACCGTCGCGAAACGCATCGGGGCGCGCGCCGTCGCGTGCGCTTCCACCGGGAACACGTCGGCGTCGCTCGCCGCCTACGGCGCGCTGGCCGGGATTCCCGTTCTCGTCTTCGTACCGGCGGGCCAGGTCGCGGCCGGGAAGCTCGCGCAGACCGTGGCCTACGGAGCCCGGACGCTGCTCGTCCGCGGCGACTTCGACGCCTGCTTCGCCCTCGCGCGCGACGCGAGCGAAAGACTGAACGTCTACCTCCTGAACTCCGTGAACCCGTTCCGCCTGGAGGGGCAGAAGACGATCGTTCTCGAAGCGCTCGAGCAGCTGGGCTGGGAGCCCCCCGACTGGATCGCGCTTCCGGCAGGCAACCTCGGGAACACGTCGGCGTTCGGAAAAGCGCTGCGCGAGGCGAAGGATCTCGGATTGATCGCGCGCCTCCCGCGCCTCGCGGCGATCCAGGCCGAGGGCGCGAACCCCTTCGCGCGCGGGTTTCGCGAGGGCTTCTCGCGGGTCCACCGCGTGCGGGCCGAGACGGCGGCGACCGCGATCCGGATCGGCGACCCCGCGTCGCTCGATCGCGCGATCGACGCCATTCGGCGGACCGACGGGGTCGTGACGGACGTCACGGACTCCGAGATCCTGGAAGCGAAAGCGATCATCGACGCCTCCGGCGTCGGCTGCGAGCCGGCGAGCGCGGCCTCGGTCGCGGGGGTGAAGAAGCTCGTCGCGGAGGGCGTGATGCGGAAGGGCGATCGCGTCGTCGCAGTCCTGACCGGACACATCCTGAAGGACCCCGGCCTCCTTCTCCGATACCACCAGGAGATGGACCCGCCGCCGCCGCGCGCCAACCGACCGATCGAGATCGAACCGACGCTCGCGGCCGTCGAGGACGTCCTCGGAGATCGCCCCTGAGCGCGGAGCTCGAACGTCTGCTGGGACGGCTCGAGGCCGCCCGGGCGAACCGACCGGACGGCGGCGAGACCGTCCGCCTCCTCCGACGCCTCGAGAGAAGTCGATTTCCGGACGCGGCGAGCGTCGTCCGGTTTCACGAGTCCCTCCTCTTCCTGCGCGCGTACCCGCACGACCGTCCCACCCGAAATCTCGCCGAACGCCTGCTCCAGAGTTTCGGGAACCGGGTCGCCGCCCTCGCCCGCGAGGGCGCCGACCTCGACGAATTCGACGCGGTCGAAGTCGGCGGAATTGCGGGCACCGAAATCCAGACGGACTACTCGTTCGAGGTCGTCCGCTGGCTGGCGCGGCGGTTTCCGCGTCATGTCCGGTTGGACTGGGGAAGCGGCGGAAGTCCGGACCGGCTCCGCGCGCTCTTCCCGAAGTTCCTCCCGCTGCTGGAAGAGGAAGCGCGGGAGGACGCGAACGTCCCATACCTCGACTGGCTCCGCGCCGCCCGGCCCGATCCGGCGGGCGACCTCCCGTGGCTCCTCCAGCGGCTGGAGCGACTGCCGGTGTCCGAGGACGACCGCGCCGAGCGGTTCGACTCCCTCCAGGTTCCGATCGCGTGGAGGCTCGGGTCCGCGACCGCGAGCCGGACGACGACGCGCGGTCGCGACGCCGGGCCTTTCTTCCACCCCGGCCCGCTGCTCTCGCGACGGGACGTTTCGCTCGAGAGGGAGCTCGCGGGTCCGCCGCTGCCGGTGCGTCGGCTGACCCGGCGGCAGGGAGCGGCGGTCGTCGAGCTCGTGCGCGAGGCGACCGCGGTGCGATACCGGGAGTACTACGGGTTCACCCACGCCGACCCCGCGACGGTCCGCGCCGTCGAAATCGGCCGGGGGATCGAGGTCTCCCTCATGGGGCTCCCGCCCGGACGGCGCCTGCCGCTGCGGGCCGCGTTCGCCGCCCTGTTCGTCAAGAACGGCGTGCCGATCGGGTACTTCGAAGCGCTCTGCCTGTTCGAGCGGATCGAGGTCGGCTACAACGTGTACTACACCTTCCGTGATGGGGAGTCGGCGTGGATCTTCGCGCAGGCGCTTCGCCTCTTCCACCAGGTGCTCGGCGTGACGTCCTTCTCGATCGATCCCTACCAGCTGGGGCACGAGAACACGGAGGCGATCGAGTCGGGGGCGTTCTGGTTCTACCGCAAGCTCGGCTTCCGGCCGACCGGGACGAACCGCGCCCGCCTGCTTGCGCTCGAAGAGAAGAAAATCGCGTCGTCTCCGGGATACCGCTCACCCGCCGGCGTGCTCCGGCGCCTGGTCACCGGCAACGTCCTCTACGAGACCGAGCCCTCGCGCGACTGGGAGCGATTCCACGTCCGTCGCATCGGGTTCGCGGTGCTCCGGAAAATGCGCACGCGGTACGGGGGCGATCCGGACGTGGCGCGCCGCCGCGCGAGCGCCCGGGTGGCGCGGCTCCTCTCGATCCGGATTCCGGCCGGCCGCTCCGCCGAAGATCTCGCGCTCGTCCTCGACGTGGTTCCCGACCTTTCGCGCTGGTCCCGGGCCGAGCGCACCGCCGCTGCCGCGATCGTCCGGGCGAAGGCGAGCCGCGACGAGATCCGGTATCTGAGGCTGCTCCAGCGGCACACGCGGCTGCGCCGCGCGTTGATCCGCCTGGGAAGCAGTTAGTAGCCGACCAGCGCCCGCGCCGCCCGGCAGACCTTGGCGGCGTTGGGGAGGAACGCCTCCTCGAGAGCCGGCGAGAAGGGGACCGGCGTGTCCGGCGCGGTGACGCGGACGACCGGCGCATCGAGCGACTCGAAGCAACGCTCCGACAGAACCGCAGCGACTTCCGCTCCGATGCCTCCGGTGCGGGTCGCCTCGTGGAGCACGATCGCCCGGTTCGTCTTTCCGACGGAGTTCAGAATCGTCTCCTCGTCCAGCGGGAAAAGCGTGCGCAGGTCGACGACCTCCGCGTCGATCCCCTCGGTCTCCAGCGTCCGCGCGGCATCGAGCGCGGTCCACACCATGGCTCCGTAGGTCAGTATCGAGAGGTCGCGTCCGACCCGGCGCACGAGGGCCCGGCCGATCGGCACGACGAAGTCCTCCTGCGGGAGCACTTCCTGGACGCGCCGATAGAGGTACTTGTGCTCGAAGTAGAGCACGGGGTCGTCGTCGCGGATGGCCGCCTTGAGAAGTCCCTTCGCATCGTAGGCCGTGGCCGGCTGAACGATCTTCAGCCCGGGAGTGTGTGCGAAGTACGCCTCCGGGTTCTGCGAGTGGAAGGGGCCGCCGTGAACGCCGCCCCCGGCGGGGCCCCGCACGACGAGCGGAACCGGGCAGCCGGTGCGGTACCGCGACTTCGCCGCGAAGTTCGTGATCATGTCGAACGCGCACGAAATGAAATCCGCGAACTGCATCTCGGCGATCGGGCGGAGCCCTGCGATCGCCGCCCCGACCGCGGCGCCGACGATCGCGGTCTCCGAGATCGGCGTGTCGAGGACCCGGTCCTCGCCGAACCGCTCGATCAGCCCTTCGGTGACGCGGAACGCCCCGCCGTACACCCCGATGTCCTCGCCCAGCAGGAACACGGTCTCGTCGCGCTCCATCTCCTCGAAGAGCGCCTCGCGGATCGCCTCGAAGTAGAACGTGGGCTTCGGGAGGGGAGGCGACTCCGGCCCGGTCGCGCTCAGGAGAGCCTCCGCAGAAAGGCGGGCTCGAGGTCCAGGCCGGGCGGGGGGACCTCGCCGGAGAGGTCTCCCGGTTCGGGAAACGGGCACTTCTCGGCGAAGGCGACGTCGGCGTCGAGCTCCTCCGCGATTCGCCGGTCGATGGCCGCGAGCTCTTCTGGGGTGACTTCCTTCGAGGCGAAGAGCGCGGCCGCGTATCGCTCGATCGGGTCCCGTTGCGCCCACTCCTCCAGCTCTTCCCGCGGGACGTAGGCCTGCCCGTCGTGTTCGGCGTGCCCTTTCATCCGGTACGTGCGCGCTTCGAGGAGTGTCGGGCCCTCGCCCCGCCGGGCCCGCTCCACGGCGGCGCGTGCCGCGGCGTAGACCGCGAGCACGTCGTTGCCGTCCACCGTCTCCGCCGGCATTCCGTAGGCGACGGCGCGGTCCGCGAGGTTGCGCGCCGCGGTCTGCTTCCGGAATGGGGTCGAATAGGCCCACCCGTTGTTCTCGGCGACGACGACGAGCGGGAGCTTCTGCACGGCCGCGAAGTTCAAACCTTCGTGGAACGGCCCGGTGGAAGTCCCGCCGTCGCCGATGTACGTCATCGCCACGGTGCTCCGGCCCCGCAGGCGCGCAGCGAGAGCCACGCCGGCCATGACGGGAACGAGAGCGCCCAGCATCGAGATGGACGAGACCACGCCGCGCTCCGGCCGGCCGAAGTGCAGGTTTCCTTCCCGGCCCCCGGAGGGCGACGCGGCCCGGCCCAGGTGCTGGGTGAGAACCTCGCGCGCCGTGTATCCCATGACGAGCACGGAACCGAGGTTCCGGATGAGAGGGCCGAGGATGTCTCCCTTCTCGAGGGCGGCGGCGCTGCCGACGGACGTGGCCTCCTGTCCCAATGAACGGTACAGCCCTCCGACGATGCGTCCCTGCCGGTAGAGGAGCACGAGCCTCTCCTCGAGCGAGCGGTTCAGCCTCAGGAGACGGTACAGGTCGAGCCGCTTTTCGGGAGAGAGGTCCGCCATCGAAGAGCCCGGATTATACGGACGCGGGCGCTAAGATGAGTCGGTGGAGCCGGTCGTTTCCGTCGTCATCCCTTCGGACCGCGTCGAGACGTCCCTGCTCGACTGCCTGAGCTCGCTCGAGCGTCAGGAAGGCGCGCCGTCTTTCGAGGTTCGTGTGGCGTCGGCGACGTCGCCGCAACCGGCGCGATCGGTCTCGATTCCCTGGGAGTGGATCCGGGTCGAGTCGCGCAACCCGGGCGTGCGGCGCAACGCCGCGGCCCGCGGCGCGCACGGAGAAATTCTGGCTTTCCTGGACGACGACGCGGTCGCGGAGCCCGGCTGGATCGCGGCCGGCGTCCGCGCCCTGCAGAGGGCCGAGATCGCGGGGGGGCCGGACCTGGGCCCGACCGACGCTCCGTACCGCGAACGCGTCTCCGATCTCCTGCTCGCGACTCCGCTCATCGGGAGCGGCGTTCCCGCGCACGAGCGCGGCGCCCCGGAGGGACCGGTGCGCTCGCCCCACGACGTGGCACTGTGCAACCTGTTCGTGCGTCGCGACGCGTTCGAAGCGTTGTCCGGACTCGACGAATCGCTCGGGTACGTCGGAGAAGACACGGACTTCGTGAGCCGGGCTCTCGCCCGCGGATTCCGGGTCCGGCTCGACCCCGCGGTGCGCGTCCGCCACCGGCGCCGCGCTTTTCCGGGCGGCTATCTCGCGCAGCGGTGGCGCTATCGCGTCAAGACCGGCCGGCTGTTCGTGGAGCGTCCGGGGCTCTACTCGGTGCGCCGAATCGGTGCGTTCCTTTCCGCGGGCTTCCTCGCGACCGCCGGGGCCGCGATCTTCGGCGTTCCTTTCCTGGTCCCCGCGGCCCTGCTCTATGCCGCGACGACGTGGGCGCTCTCGTTCCCGATCTGGCGCCGCGACCCGGCGCTCTTCCCGGCCGTGCCGGTCGCGTTCGCGCTCCACCACCTCACGTACTTCGGAGGCCTCGTGACGGGGATCGCCCGAGGGCTCCTCCGCCCGGCGGCCCGGTGAACGACCTCACCCTCGCTTCGCACTGGGTCCGGGGGAGACGGACCCTCCCGCGGTACCTGATCCTCGGGATGACGAACCTCTGCAACTCGAAATGCGTGACCTGTTTCTACTGGGACCACCTGAACGTCAACCGGCACCTCGAGATGTCGCTCGAGGACTACGACCGCGCGCTCGCCGACCTGCCGTCTCTCTTCAGCGTGGTCCTGACGGGCGGCGAGCCCACACTGAATCGCGACCTGCCGGCAATCACCCGGCTGCTCTACCGCCGCCACGACGCCTCGAACGTCACGATGCCCACGAACTCGCTCATCCCGGAGCAGGTCGAGTCCGTCGTCGCCGGCGCACTCACTGCCCGGAAGGACGAGCGCCAGACGTTCACGGTCGGGCTGTCGCTCGACCACCTGGGGGAACGCCACGACGAGATTCGCGGCGCCCCCGGGAACTTCCCGAAGGTCGGCGAGACCTACCGCCGGCTCATGGAGCTGAAGCGCCGCCACCGGGGGCTCGTGGTGAACGTGCAGACGGTGCTGGCCTCTTTCAACCGCGACGACCTCGGGGAAATCACGGCCTGGGTCGCGCGCAACTTCCCGGAGATCGACTTTCACTCGTTCGAGCTCCTGCGCCCGCCGTTCCCGGACTCGACGATCCGCCCGCTGACGGCGGCGGAGTACGCGACCGCGCTCGCGACGCTGAAGCCGTACTGGGCGCGCTTCGACCGCTACCGCCCGATCCTCCGGAACCTCAAGGTCGCGGCCCGCGAGGCGGAGCTCGAGACCCTCGAGCAGGAGCGGATGGTCTACAAGTGCTACGCGGGCACGGTCTCCGGCGTGCTGAACCCGGAGGGGACGATCTCTCTCTGCGAGGTGCAGTGGGAGATTGGAAACATCCGCGACTACGGCTGGTCGTTCCGGAAAGCCTGGTTCTCGGAGAAGGCCGACGAGATGCGCCATCGCATCGCGAAGCGGGAGTGCTGGTGCACGCACTCGTGCTTCATGAGCTCCTCTCTGCCGTTTTCCGTAAAGGGGCTGACGAAGCTCGCATCCTCGGCTCTCTTGCCGGTCCGAGCAGCGACAACGTAGGGCTCCCGCCTTGGGATGCTGCTCGGCGGCCGTTTACTCTCTCTGGCCGCGTCGAGCGGCCCAACAGAAGTCTGACGAAGCTCGCGACGAGCGCCCTCCTGCCGGTCCGGGAGCCGGGAGCCGGTAGCCGATAGCCGGTAGCACGAGACCTCCCGGCAGTCGGCTCCCGTCTATCGACAAAAATAAAGGGGCCGAGCTTGCGCCCGGCCCCTTTGGGACAGACCGGTGATCGCTCACCGGTCAGATCGGCGAAAAGCTCAGTGCTTGTCGCCCACCACCATCTTGTTCTCGACGCTCTTGACGCCCGAGGTCTCCTT
>JBKPMI010000114.1:0-1961 GCA_046732075.1 Acidobacteriota bacterium
CCTCTCCGCCCACATCGGAAACTGGGAGATCGGCGCGCTCGTCGCGGGTCTCCTGGGCGAGCCGATCGCTCCGGTGGTGCGGCCGCTCGACAACCCGCTGCTCGAAGAGGAGCTCCAGCGCCTCCGACGGCGATTCGGCAACCGTCCGGTGCCGAAGAAGCAGGCGTCGCGCGAGCTCCTGCGCGCGCTGTCCCGCAACGAAACGATCGCGATCCTCGTGGACCAGAACGTTCTGCCGCGCGAGGCCGTTTTCGTCCCGTTCTTCGGGCGCCCCGCCGCGACGACGCCCTCGCTCGCTCTCTTTCAGCTGAAGACGGGGGCGGCGGTCGTCCCGGTCTTCACCTGGCCCCAAGGGAACGGTCGCTACCGCCTGGCGTTCGAGACGCCGATCCTCCCGGAAGAATTCGGCGACGCCTCCGTCGACCGGGGTGAGCGCGTGCGCCGCGCGACCGCGCGTTACATGGCCGTGACCGAGGCCGCGGTCCGGAAGGACCCGGCGGCGTGGCTCTGGGTCCACAACCGCTGGAAGACGCAACCGGCCGCGACCTCCCGGTAGCATGGCGAAACCGGGAGGACGGCTCGTCGTCGCGCCGAACTGGATCGGCGACGCGGTCATGTCGCTGCCGTTCCTGCGCGCGCTCGAGCGCGCGGACCCGGCCGGGAAGATCACGGTCCTCGCGAAGAAGGGACCCGCCGCGATCTACCGGGCGGAAGGCACGGCGGACGACGTCCGGACGGCCGCCGGAATCCTGGGCGACGTCGTGGCGATGTCTCGCGGCGGCTTCTCGGAGGCCTGGCTGCTCCCGAACTCGTTTCGCTCGGCGCTCGCGCCGTTTCTCGCCCGCGTCCCGGAGAGGATCGGGTACGCCACCGACGGGCGGGCGGGACTCCTGACCCGCGCGCTTCCGCCGCCTCCCCGCACGGGGCACCAGCTCCGGGACTACGATCCGCTCCTCCGCTCCCGCGGAATCGAACCGGATCCGGATCCCCCGCGGCTCCCCGTCCCCGAGGGCGCGGCGGCGCAGGCCGACGCCGCTCTCGCCCAGGCCGGCGTCTCAGCCGACGGCGACTTCGTCCTCCTCGCGCCCGGCGCCGCGTTCTCCGGCACGAAGCGCTGGCCGCCCGATCGCTTCGGCGAGCTCGCGCGGGTCCTCTCCGAGCGCGGCCGGCGGTGCGGAATCGTGATCGGGCCGGGCGAGGAGGCGATCGCCGAGGAGGTCCGCCGCGCCTCGGGCAGCGAACTGCCCGTCCTCGGCCTCGACCTCGATCCGGTGGGCGTCGCGGCGCTCGCCCGCCGCGCGAAGGTCGTCGTCGCGAACGACTCGGGGCCCATGCACCTGGCCGCGGCCGTGGGAACTCCGGTCGTGGCTTTCTTCGGGCCGACCGATCCGGGGAGGACCGGCCCGACCGGCGCGCCCGCGGAGGTGCTCGACCGCTACGTGTTCTGTTCCCCCTGCTACCGGAAGGTGTGCCCGTACCGGCACGAGTGCATGACGGAGATCACGGTCGAGGCAGCACTCGCTGCGGTCGAGCGAGTGTCAGGCCGGGAGGCGGTAGGCGGTAAGGGTTAGGGGTAGGCGGGCGAGGAGCTACGTCTTCAGCTCGGTGTTCCAGTAAGCGATGTCCAGGAAGTTGCGCCACGCGGGGTGCAGCTTGCTCGACCCGAAGTGCCCGACCGGATGCCAGCGGGGCTTCTTCGGCTGCGCGATCAGGCGCATCGACGCCTCCGACGGCGTGCGGTTGCCCTTCTGAACGTTGCAGGCGAGGCAGGCGCAGACGATGTTCTCCCACGACGACATTCCGCCGCGCGAGAGCGGGATGACATGGTCGAGCGACAGCTCGGACGACGTGAACTTGTGGCCGCAGTACTGGCACCGGTTTCCATCGCGCAGGTAGATGTTGTGGCGGGAGAACTTCACCTCCTGCCGCGGAAGGCGATCGAAGCTCTTGAGCGCGACGAC
>JBKPMI010000115.1:0-8365 GCA_046732075.1 Acidobacteriota bacterium
AGCGAGTTCGTGGATCAGTCGTCAGGAGTCTCCGCGCGGATGCCGATCTCGGCGGTCGAGATCCTCGCGTCGAACCTGGAGCGCCGGGGTCTGGTGCAGCGCGAAAAGAGCGTCTTCCCGCGCCTCTGCGACCTGCCCGCGTGCCTGCCGGCGATCACCGGAAAAGTCGAAATGGTCTACGAGGGAGAGCAGCAGGGGGCGGAGGTCATCGCGAAGAAGCTGATCGCGACGGCCGTGAAGAAACTCTTCGACGCGAAGTTCCCGGCGCCCGACTCCGGACGGCCGAGCCAGAGACGCCGGGCCGTCGACGAGGACGACACCGACGAGCTCTCCATGCCGAGGCGCGCGCGGACCGCGCCGCCGCCCGAGAAGATCCATCCGCTCTACGAGCCGACGCTCGAGTGGTTCGCGGCCGGCAACAAGATCACGCTGTCCGACGACACGCCGTTCGCGGAGCACCTGGCGACGCTTGAGTCGGTGCCCGGGCTGAAAAAAGCGGTCGAGGAACACTTTGCGCCCGCGTCCCGCGAGGAGCTCGCCGTCGGCATGGAGCTCGTGCTCGAAGGGCTGACCCAGCACCTGAAGATCGCGCGCGAGGACCTGGACTCGCGGGTGTCGTACGGGGAGATGCTGAAGTTCAACCTCGTCCGGAGCCGGACGAACTAGCGACCCTTCCCCGGCGCGACCGGTGCGGCCGCCGGGACGAAGCCGATCCGCCGCACGATCGCGTCGAAGCGCGGATCGCCCCGGAGAAAGTCGTAGGCGGGCTCCACGTTGACGTAGACGAGGTCGCGGGTGTGAGATTCGAACGCCTTTTCGAGCCAGGCGAGCGTCCGGTCGGCATCGCCGATCTCCGCCCAGGTCAGGGCCGGCGCGGAGGAACCGATCGGGCCGCTCGTATCGGGGTGCAGCAACTCGAGCGACTTCCGGAGAGCCGCCGCCCGGCCGCCCCGCAGATACCGCTCCCGGATCGCAGCGATCCCCTCCGGCTTCATCCCGCCGATCGTCATCGCGCGCTCGAAGTAGTGCGCGGCGTCGTCCGGTCGCCCTTCCCTCGCGTAGGTCACCGAGAGGAACAGGTTCGACCAGTAGTCGTTGGGATCGAGTGCCAGCACTTTCTGGAACTGCTCGACGGCGGCGTCGTACCGGCGGGCGAAGTAGTCGATCCGTCCCAGGTAGTGCCCGACGTTCGGTGACAGCGGATCGAGCTCCAGCGCCTTGCGGCACTCGGCGACCGCCTCGTCGAAGCGCCCGAGGGCGACGAGGAGGTGCGAGTACCGGTAGTGCGCGTCGGAGGAGGCGGGGTCGAGCTCGAGAGCCCGCCGGAAGGACTTCTCCGCCCCGGCCCAATCCCGATCCCAGAACGTCTGGACGAGGCCCAGGATCACGTGCCCCTCCGGAAGGGACGGATAGAGCTCCAGACCGCGAAGCACCGCCTTCTTGGCTTCGGGCATGGTCGTCCCCGGAGGAAAGCCGAAGACCTCGGCTTCGCCGAGTCGGACCCAGGCGGGCGCGAAGCGCGGATCCCGGGCGATCGACTGCCGGAACTGCTCGACCGCGCGGTTCGTCGCCCACGGCAGACCCTTCTCCTGGAAATAGCGTCCCTTCAGGTACGCGGCGTACGCCTCCGGGTCCACCGCCCGCGCCCAGTGAACGCGCCGCCGCTCTTCCGGGGTCACGCGGGCGCGAACGCCCTCCGCGATGGCGCCGGCCACCTGGCTCTGCAACCCGAGCACGTCGCGCAGGTCCCCCTCGTATCGGCCCGTCCAGAGGCTGCGGTCGGACGACGCCTCCACCAGATTGGCGAAGATCGCGACGCGATCGCCGGCACGCTGCACGGTGCCTTCCACGACGGCGTCGACTGACAGCCGCCGGGCGATTTCGGGGAGCGCCTGTCGGGTTCCGCGGTACTGCATCACAGACGTGCGGGAAACGACGTGGAGCGATCCGATCTGCGAGAGCCTTGAGATCAACGCCTCCGTGATCCCGTCGGCGAAGTACTCCTGCTCCGGATCGCGGGAGAGGTTCGCGAAGGGCAGGACCGCGAGCGCGCGGACGGAGAAAGCACTCGCCGGACGGCCGCCCGTGCGCCCGAACCGGCCGGCGAGGAAGACCGCCACCGCGACGACGAGGAAGGATCCCGCTGCGACCGCGAGACCTCTGCCGCGCCGGCGCGCAGCCGGCCGCGGTTCCTCCGGCGCAGCGATTGCGCCGGCAGAGGGTAAGGGCTCCGGGGGGAACGCGACGTGGACGGGCGGCGCGGCGGGAGCCGTCGTCTGAATCGGCGCGATGAACCGGTAGCCGCGACGCGGTAGCGTTTCAACGTAGAGCGGCCGATCGGCGGAGTCCGACAGGACCTCGCGCAGCTTGTTCACCGCGGCGTTCAGGCTGTGCTCGTAGTCGACGAACGTGTTCCCGGGCCACAACCTCTGGCGGAGCTGTTCCCGCGTGACGACCTCGCCCGGCTTCTGAAGAAGCATTGAGAGGATTTCGAACGGCTGACCGGTCAGCCGGAGCTTCAGCCCGCTCTTGCGCAGCTCTCCGCTGTCGAAGTCGACCTCGAAGGGACCGAATCGGACCGAACGCACGGGTACGCTCGCCACGTTTGTCAGTCTAATGTCGGGCAGCGGCCGGACATTTCCTCCGGGAGCGGTCCCGCGGCGTTGACCTGTCGGCCCAACTCCCGACTTGTCCGTCACTTGCCGGATGACGTCCCCCGCAGTCACAAATGACCTCCCGTGCATGGTGGTAGCCGCCCGTTTCGCGGAGCGTCCCGCTTCGCCGGCAGACGCCGGCGGGGAGGCGCAAATGAAGAGACGAGGCATCGCAGCGGCGGCTCTGGGATTTCTGCTTTCGCTCGGCAGCTTCGCGGATGCCGAAGATCTCGAGATCCCGTTCGAGATCGAGGCTTCGCAGTCGGCGATCCTGGTGCGGGGGCTCGTCGACGGGAAACCGGTTCTCCTGATCCTCGACACCGGTGCGTCCTGCACGATCCTCGCACGCGAGCTCGTGCGGCTCACCCCCGGGTCGCTCGCGGCGTCCCGGTTCTCCGAAGAGGGTCCGGGGTTGAATGCGAACGGGCGGTACACGGAGGCGACGCTGGAGATCGCCGGTCGGCGCTGGCGAAACCGGTCCGTCGTCGGAATGAAGATGGCGGAGGTCTCGAAAGCCTACGGGCGGCGGATCGACGGACTCCTGGGCCAGGATCTCCTGCGCGAGTTCGAGCGGGTCACGATCGACTTCCGATCGCGGCGCCTGCTCCTCTCGGGGCCGGCCCGACCGGCGGACGCGGAGAAGTAACGGCTGGCACTCCGATGATACGTTTCGCGAAATGCAGAATCTCCGCGCCCGCGTCCGCCAGGGGGAGACCCTCCTCGGCTGCTTTCTCACGTGGCCGGTCCCGGGAGTCGTCGAGCTCGCCGCGCTCGCCGGCTTCGACTTCATGCTGATCGACGGGGAGCACGGTTTCTTCTCGATCGAGTCGATCGCGTCCACGGTGGCGGCGTGCGACGGCGCGGGGATCGCCCCGCTCGTGCGTCCGCCGTCCGGCCTTTCCGACCAGGTCGGGCGGTATCTCGACGCGGGCGCGGCAGGAACGCTGCTCCCCCGAATCGAGAGCGTTGCCATGGCGCGATCCGCGATCGAGGCCCTGAAGTTCGCGCCGCTCGGGCGGCGCGGGCTGGGAGGAGTCCGGGCCAACCGCTACGCGACCGAGCCCCTCGCGGCGTTCGTGTCCCGCTCGAACGAGGAGACCCTGGTCGCCGTCCAGATCGAGCGCGAGGGCGCCCTGGCGGAGCTCTCCGGCCTGGCCGACGAGCCCGCTGTGGACGTCCTCTTCGTCGGCCCCAACGACCTGTCCCAGGCGCTCGGGACGCCCGGGAACACGTCCTCGGAAAACTTCCGCGCGGCCCTCGCGCGGGTCGCGTCGGAAGCGTCGCGCGCGAAGAAGGCCGCCGGCATCATGGTGGGACGCCGGGAGGACATTCCCCGCCTGTCCGAGCTCGGGTACCGGATCTTCACCACCAGCGACCGCGCGCTCGTGCTCGAGTCGGCGAAGAGGTGGCGCGAGGCCCTGCCGGCGCGGCCCTAGCGACCCCGGACCCGGCTTACTTCTTGTCGAAGGGGTAGTACTTCAGCCAGTTCGCGTCGACTTCCTTCGCGTGCCTTTTGTCCTTCTCCGCGAGCAGCCACTCTCCCCGGGTATTGTGCGTGACCGCCCCCTTCTTGGGGAGCTTCTCGTTGTGGCAGTAGAGGCAGTTGTCCGCCGGGAATCCCAGCTCCTTCGCTTTCTTCTGAATGGGCATGGTCGCCGTCGAGGGCGCGGTGAAGGCGATCCATCCACCCCAGAACAGAACGACCGCGATCAATGCGAACCGCGAGACCGGTTTCTTCATCCTCGATCCTCCATGGACGTTCAGGACGGTTCCCGCCTGTTTCCCGGGTCTCCCGGCTCCTCCGGCCCGGGACCCCGCTCTCGGATCTTAACGACCAGAGCGACGATCGTTAACAGGATCAGCCCCAGCGACACGAACAGGCCGCGCTGGCGGAAGTCGCGCTCCTTCAGACGCGCCTGCCCGCCCGCAGCCGCCTTGCGGGCAACCTTCAGCCCCTCGGCCACGGCCTCGTGGACGGCGGACGGCCGGAACAGGTGGATCTGGGAACGCGCCTTCGTCAGCGCGTTCGACGCAGCGACCAGGTCGAAGCGGACCTTCGAGACTTCCATGCCGGCCTCGGTGGCGCGGTCGACGAGGCGACTCGCCTGCTGGATTTCCCCGTCCAACCCGACGAGGTCCGTCCGCATCGCGGCCGCCGCGCGGGCGCCCGGGGAACCCGCCTCGTGGCAGCTCGAGCACTTGCCCTGATCGCCGTCCGCGAGGAACGCCTCGCTGGGCTTCACGATCTCGTGGTTCTCGTGGCACGTGACGCATCCGGGCAGTCCCAGCTCCTTGAACGCCTCCCAGTGCGGCGAGAGCTTGAACTGGTCGGCGAACGTCACGTGGCACGTGCCGCAGACGTTCGTCACGGAACCGACCTGCGGAGGCGCAGCCCCATGGTTGCCGTGGCAGGAGTTGCACGTCGGGGCGGAGAGGTCGGCCCTCTCGACGCGGGCGCGGTAGTGCACGCTCCGAGACCACTTGGCGTAGGGATCGGATGGCAGCTTGTGCGCCGCCATGAGCGCCGCGTCTCCATGGCAGTGGTTGCAGGTCTGCGCGACCTTCGTCGGCGAGACGGGAGACCGCGAGTCCTTCACCGGCTGGATTCCGTGCGCGCCATGGCAGCTCGCGCACTGGGCAACCGTCTGGTCGCCGCGCGCGAGGGCCTTGCCGTGGCCGCTCGTCTGGTACTCGGAAAGCTGATCGACGCGCTGCGAAGGATCGTACTGCTTCATCAGCGCCGGATCGGAGTGGCACTTTCCGCAGAGCTGCGGGATCTGCTGCGGCCGGGGTTTGCCAATGAACCCTTTCTTCGGGTCGTGCGCGTCCTCCTGCGACTCCTGGCGCGCGTCCCCTCCGTGGCAGAACACGCAGGTGAAACCGGCTTTTGCGTGGACGTCGTCCGCGAAGAGCTTCGCGGGCGGCGTGATCCGGGGGTCGTCCAGGACCGTGTGGCACTCGATGCAACCGTTGACGGCCGGCGGCGGGGCGGGGCGAGCGGCCTGCGCGAGGCCGGCTGCCGCGGCGAGGAAAAGGACTGCGAAGAACGGGTATCTCATTTCGGTCCGACGGAGGGAGCTGGCAGGAGTGCGAGAACGGTCAACACCGCCGCGAGCGCGAGGATCACGATCGCAGCCACCGCGATTCCCCTCTTTCCGCGGCGGTCGAGCCACGGGACGGCGACGACTCCCGCCGCCAGCGCGCCGAAGAAGAAGACTCCGAGCGTCTCTCCCGGAATACCTGCGATCTTCGACGGAAGGTACTTCAATCCCTGGAACATCCACAGGAAGTACCACTCCGGGCGGATCCCGGCAGGCGCGGGAGCAAAAGGATCCGCCTTGACCCCGAGCTCCCACGGGAAGAAAGCGGCCAGCGCGGCCAGAAGACCGACGGCCGCGAGCCAACCCACCATGTCCCGCATGAGGAAGTCGGGGACGAAGGAAATCGTGCGCCGGGGTTTTCCCTCGACGGAGCGCGGAACGCTCATCCCATGACGCTGCACGAGGAGGAGGTGGGCTCCGAGGATCAGCGTGGTGATCGCCGGGAGGATCGCGACGTGAATTCCATAAAACCGGGACAGGGTCGCGCCGGTGACGTCCGACCCGCCTCGCAGGATCCGGGAGAGGAGATGACCGATGCCCGGAATCTGCGCCGGAACGTCCGTACCGACTTTCGTCGCGAAGAAAGCGAGCGTGTTCCAAGGCAGAAGGTATCCCGAGAAACCAAAGCCCAGCGCGAGGAAGAGAAGGACGCCTCCGCTGACCCACGTCATCTCGCGTGGAGCGCGATATGCCTTGAGAAAGAAGACCGAGATCAGGTGGGCGAAGACGACGCCGACGAAGAGATTCGCTCCCCAGGAGTGGATCGAGCGAATCAGCCAGCCGAACGGAACATCCGCCATCACGTACTGGACGCTCTCGAAGGCCTCGGCGGAGCTCGGCCGATAGTAGAGGAGCAGGAGAATGCCGGTGGCGACCTGCACCAGGAAGAGGAAGAGCGCCATTCCCCCCAGGTAGTAGAAGAGCGTGTACCGGTGAACGGGCACGCGCTTCTTTTCCGCCATGTGCGCGAGGTCGTCCCAGCCCAGACGGTCGCGCGCCCACGCGCGCAGCCGACTCTCCCCCGCCGCGGACGGCTCAGGCACGCTTGATGACGATCTTTTCGCCCCGGACATAGACCTCGAGCGGCGTCAGCGGCCGGGGCGGAGGTCCCGAGACGTTTCGCCCCTTCAGGTCATAGGTTCCGTTGTGACAGGCGCACCAGACGTCGGATCTCTCCGCGCGATACTGGACCGTACAGTCGAGGTGGGTGCAGGTCGCGGTCAGCGCCGAGAGCTCGCCGGCCGCGTTCTTGAGGAGCAGCACCGGCTTCCCGCCGATCGGGACGATACGGCCGGAAGCCGGAGCAACGTCGGAAGCCTTCAGATCGAGCTCGAACTCCGAGAGCGAAGGCTCGGAGGACTCGGGCGGGACCAGGTAGTTGAGAACCGGGTAGAGGAAAGCGAAAAGAGTCGCGCCGAGACTGGTTCCGAGGAACCAGGAAACCCAGCTCCGTCGCGTGATGGCGCCGGGGCCGTGTCCGTCCGCCGCGGATTCCACGACGCGATCCGTTACCCCTCCCCTACTTCTTGTCGCCCGGGTATTCCTTCAGCCACGCGACGTCGATTTCCTTCGCCCCGCGCTTCGCCTTCTCGGCCATGAGCCACTTACCCCGGTCGTTCATGGTCATCGCGCCCTTCTTGGGCAGCTTTTCGTTGTGGCAGGACATGCAGTCCGTGACGCTCGTAATGCCGAGCTCTTTCGCCTTCTTCTGCATGGGCAAGGTCGCCGACGACGTCGACGTGAACGCCATCCAACCCGCCCAGAACAGGGCGACTGCAACGAGACCGCTTCGGGTTCCCTTTGGCTTCATGTTTCCTCCGAACTACTATTTCGACTCTACCAGCGAAGTCACTACTTCAGACCGAGGTCCGCGAGGATCTTGGGGTTCGATTCTTCCTGCGCCAGCACGGAATGGCACGCCTCGCAGTCGTCGGATATCACCTTTCCGTCGGCGCTTTTGTGATTTCCGTCGTGGCAGCGGAAGCATCCGAGGAAGTCCTCGTGACCGAGGTTGTTCGGATACGTTCCCCACGTGATCTTCATGTTCGGAAAAACGTTCCGGAGATAGATCTGGCTGACCGCCTCCCCCGAGGTCTCCACCAGCGCCCGATGCGTCTGGTAGGTATCCGGGTACTTCGTCCGGTAGAACTCGGCGAAGGAGGAGGTGATCTTCTGGGCCGCTGAATCGCGGTCCGGATACGGCGTCCGGAGAAGCTCCACGGATTTCTTTTTCGCGAACGGCAGCTCCGGGCTGATGCGGTTCGCCGCCATCGCTTCGTCGACGGCGCGCTCGGGCAGCTGGAAAGCGTGCGACGGCCGGTTGTGGCAGTCCATACAGTCCATCGTGCGGTGCTCCCCGGCGTTCAGCTGGGCGGTCGTGGCTTTGATCTCCGACGAGGTGTAGACGACGGGTCGGCCATCGTCTCCGGCGTAGGTGACCTGCGGTATCACCTGGCGGCGTCGATCCGTCGAGATGTACTGGATTCGTTCCGACGTGTCGAGGTGGCGGCCGTGGATGCCCACTCCACCGTCGCCGCGCCGGCCGCCGATCTTCATCAACAGGACAGTGACCAGGGGGGTGTTCTTCTCGTCGTCAGTGAATTTCCTTCG
>JBKPMI010000116.1:0-5722 GCA_046732075.1 Acidobacteriota bacterium
CCTCTACCCTCGATCTCTCGATCCTCAGGTGCCGGTCCGCGCCTTCGGCCTGTTCGTCGACTGGATGACCGCACGGGGCCTGATGTCCGACGTCCGGGTGCTGAACGGCACCGGCTTCATCGCGGCCGACGCCGTCACGGCTCTCCGGGACGACGCTCTCCTCGCTTCGATCGACCGTTTTCTGAGTGAACGGCTCCACGCCTCGGAGCTCCACCCGGACGGATGGAAACCCGTCATCGTCCGGGACCCGGCGGGAACGGCTGCGGCGCTTCGGGCCGCCGCCGGCGCCCGGTACACCTACCGGGAGCTCGACGACTTCACGGACCTGATCGCGCGGACGCTCCAGACGGTGCCTCCGGTATCGAAGATCGATCGGTCGGGGGTGTGGAACGAGCGCGTTTTCCTGGAGTACTCGCAGGGCCGGCTCGCTGCCTACGGGGTGCGGACGAACCGGCTGCCGAATATCCTGGGCGCCCGGAACATCACGGCCACCGGCGGCGTGCTGGAAGCGGGCGGCAAGAACATCACCATCGACCCGTCCGGCGAGTTTCGAAGCGAGAAGGAGATCGGCGACGTTCTCGTGACGGCGTCCTCCACCGGCTCGCCGCTCTATCTCCGGGACCTCGCGACGGTCATCCGGTCCTACGACAGCCCGCCGCGGTTCCTGAACTTCTTCACGAGCCAGGCGAAGGACGGCTCCTGGCAGCGGCGGCGGGCGATCACCCTCGGTGTCCAGATGCGGCAGGGCGAGCAGATCTCGAAGTTCGGCAAGGCGGTCGACGCTGCGCTCGCCGATCTCAAGACGCGGCTGCCCGAGGACCTCGTGATCGCCCGGACGTCCGACCAGCCGCTGCAGGTCAAGGAGAACGTCGACCTGTTCATGCAGAGCCTCTACGAGGCGATCGCGCTCGTGGTCCTGGTCTCGCTGGTGGGCTTCTGGGAGTGGCGGTCCGCCCTGCTGATGGCGTTCTCGATCCCGCTCACGCTCGCCATGACGTTTGGATTCATGAACCTTCTCCAGATCGACATCCAGCAGGTCTCGATCGCGTCGCTCATCATCGCGCTCGGCCTCCTCGTCGACGATCCGGTCGTCGCGGGCGACGCGATCAAGCGCTCGCTCGCGGCGGGTCACCCCCCGCAGGTCGCGGCCTGGCTGGGCCCCACGAAGCTCGCGACCGCGATCATGTACGCCACGGTGACCAACATCGTCGCCTACCTGCCTTTCCTGCTCCTGACGGGCGACACAGGAAAATTCATCTACAGCCTGCCGATCGTGATCGCGTGCTCCCTCGTTGCGTCGCGCCTCGTGTCGATGACGTTCATTCCTCTCCTCGGTTATTACCTGCTGCGCCCGAAATCCGAGCCCCCGATCGAGGAGCGTCGCAGGAAAGGATTTGCGGCCTGGTACTACCGCGTCGGCGCGGCCGCGATCCGGAACCGCTGGAAGGTCTTGCTCGCGTCGTTCGCCGTTCTCTTCCTGGGTGGCGTGATGATGAAGAACATGAAGCAGCAGTTCTTCCCGAAGGACCTCCAGTACCTCGCCTGGATCGACGTCTGGCTTCCGGAGGACGCGACGTTTGCGGCCACCGCCGACGCGACCCAGCGGGTGGAAGACATCGTTCGCGAGGAGGCCGCCCGCTTCGGGGAGGAACACAGGAAGAAGGAGGGGCACGCGATCCCGGTGCTCGAGTCGCTGACGACGTTCGTGGGAGGAGGAGGGCCGCGCTTCTGGATTTCGGCCTCCCCCGAGATGTCGCAGCTGAACTACGCGCAGATCATCGTCCAGACGAAGAACAAACACCTGACCGAGCACCTCCTCGAGCGCCTCCAGCCGGCCCTGTCGCAGAGAGTCCCGGGAGCGCGGGTGGACGTGCGGCAGCTCGAGTCGGGCGGCGCCGTCGGAATCCCGGTTTCACTGCGCGTCTCGGGCGAGGACATCCCGACGCTGCGCGGGCTCGCGGCCCGGCTCGAGAAGATCCTCCGCGAGACGCCGCACTCCGCCCGCGTCCGGGACGACTGGGGCGCGGAGAGCTTCACGGTGCAGCTCAAGATCGACCCGGACCGCGCGAACATGGTCGGCGTCACGAACCAGGACGTTGCCTACGCCTCGGCCGGAGGTCTGAACGGCGCGCAGGTCGCCACGCTCCGGGAGGGGGACAAGCAGATCCCGGTCGTCTCCCGCCTGCGGATGGACGAGCGGGCCCAGCTCCAGGACATCCAGGACCTTTACGTCTACTCGTCGTCGGGCGAGCAGAAAGTGCCGCTGGGATCGATCTCGACCGTCGCCTACGGCATGAAGACGGAGAAGATGCTCCGGCGATTCCAGTTTCGCACCATCACCGTCTCGTCGTTCGCCGAGGAGGGTTTCCTGCCGTCCGAAGTCCTCATGGCGGCGATGCCCAAGATCCGGGCATTCGAGAAGAGCCTGCCTCCCGGTTATCGGTTCGAGATCGCGGGGGAGTACAAGGAGCAGAACAAGAGTTTCAAGAACCTCGTCCAGGTGCTGGCGATCTCGGTCGGGATGATTTTCCTCGCGCTGGTTCTCCAGTTCCGGAGCGCGGTCAAACCTCTCATCGTCTTCGGCGCCATCCCCTACGGGATGGTGGGGGCGATCGCCGCCCTCGCGTTCATGCGCGAGCCGTTCGGTTTCATGGGATTCCTCGGTATGGTGAGTCTCGTTGGCGTCATCGTCTCGCACGTGATCGTTCTCTTCGACTTCATCGAGGAGAAACACGAAGAAGGGGAGCCGCTCGAGCAGGCCCTGCTCGACGCCGGGATCATCCGCCTGCGTCCGGTGCTGATCACGGTCGGGGCCACGGTTATTGCTCTCGTCCCGCTCGCGATGCACGGCGGGCCGCTCTGGGAGCCGATGTGTTACGCGCAGATCGGCGGGTTGACGGCCGCGACGTTCATCACGCTTCTCCTCGTTCCCGTGCTATACGCAATCTTCGTGAAGGACCTGAAGCTCGTGAAGTGGGAGCAGCCCGCTCCCCACGCTTCCCATCCGCCGGAAGGCCACCCCTGAGGGCCGTGGTCCGGGCCGGCGTCCGGCCCGTGGCCTGACGTGTCGACTCCGGTCTACGACCTCGCGGTGATCGGCTCGGGACCCGCCGGGCAGAAGGGAGCCATCGCCGCGGCCAAGCTGGGCAAGCGGGTCGCCATGATCGACCGCAAGGAGCTGGTCGGCGGCGTCTGCATCCACACGGGGACCATTCCCTCGAAAACTCTGCGCGAGGCGATCCTCTACCTTTCGGGCTTCCGGGAGCGCTCGTTCTACGGCCGGGATTACTCCGTCAAGGAAGACATCTCGGTGTCGGACCTCGCGTTCCGGGTGCAGGCCGTGATCGGGCGCGAGATGGAGGTCATCCGCGCGCAGCTCAAGCGAAACCGGGTCGAGCTGGTGTCCGGGACCGCGAAGTTCCTGGACCCCCGCACCCTGGAGGTCCAGGGGGTCGCCGGCACGACCCGGGTGGTCGCCGATCACGTTCTCATCGCGTGCGGTACGCGGCCGGCGCACAACCCGCTGGTGCCGCTGGACGGAAAGCGCGTGATCGACTCGGATCAGCTCATGAACGCGGAACGCTTCCCGCGGGAGCTGATCGTGGTGGGGGCCGGCGTCATCGGGCTGGAGTACGCGTCGATGATCACGGCGCTCAACGTGAAGGTGACGATCGTCGAGCAGCGCCCCACGATGCTCGACTTCGTGGACCACGAGATCCTCGAGAGCCTCGACTACTTCATGCGGCAGCGCGGGGCGATCTTCCGGCTGGGCGAGAAGCTCGTCTCGGTCGATACCGACGAGAAGAACCGCGTGGTCGCGAACCTGGAGAGCGGGAAACGCGTTCACGGCGACGCGCTTCTCTACACGGTTGGCCGCCAGACCAACGCGGACCTCCTCGACCTCGCGGCCGCGGGCCTGACCGCGGACAACCGCGGCAGGATCGAGGTCAACGAGTCTTTCCAGACCTCCGTGCCGCACATCTACGCGGCCGGAGACGTGATCGGGTTCCCCGCGCTCGCCTCGACGTCGATGGAGCAGGGACGCCTCGCCTCCTGCCACATGTTCGGCGCCGTCTGTAACACCCGGAAAGAGGCGATCCCGTTCGGGATCTACACGATTCCGGAAATCTCGATGGTCGGGAGAACCGAGCAGGACCTGACCGAGGCGAAAGTTCCCTACGAGATCGGCGTGTCGCGGTTCGAGGAGCTCGCGAAGGGGCAGATGCTGGGCACCGAGGTCGGAATGCTGAAGATCCTCTTCGACCCGAAGAGCTTGAAGCTCCTGGGCGTGCACGCGATCGGGGAGAACGCCGCCGAGATCATCCACATCGGACAGGCCGTGCTCGCGTTGGGGGGCACGATCGAGTACTTCCGGGACACGGTCTTCAACTACCCGACCTTCGCCGAGGCGTACAAGGTCGCGGGTCTGGACGGTCTGAACCGCCTCTGACCCGCGTCGGCCGGTATATTCCGCGAGGTTGGCGGAGGTGCGCATGGCGGAGTCACCGACTTCAGACGAGCTCTCGAAGATCGACCGTTACTGGAGGGCCGCGAACTACCTCTCGGTCGGCCAGATCTACCTTCGCGCGAACGCGCTCCTGCGCGAGCCGCTTCGGGCCGAGCACGTCAAACCCCGGCTCCTCGGCCACTGGGGGACGACGCCCGGACTGAACTTCGTCTACGTGCACCTGAACCGCCTCATCCGGGCGCGCGGGCTGAAGGTCCTGTACGTCACGGGCCCCGGGCACGGCGGACCGGGCCTCGTCGCCAACACTTACCTCGAAGGTTCGTACTCCGAGCTCTACCCGGAGGTCGGACCGGGAGAGGAGGGGATCCGGCGACTGTTCAACCAGTTCTCCTGGCCCGGCGGCATTCCCAGTCACGCGGCTCCCGAAACGCCCGGATCGATCCACGAGGGGGGAGAGCTCGGCTACTGCCTGCTGCACGCGTACGGCGCCGTTTTCGACGACCCGGCGCTGTTGGCGGCCTGCGTCGTCGGGGACGGCGAGGCCGAGACCGGACCCTGCGCGACGAGCTGGCACTCGAACAAGTTCCTGAACCCGGCGCGCGACGGGGCGGTCCTTCCGATCCTCCACCTGAACGGCTACAAGATCGCGGGGCCGACGGTGCTCGCGCGTCTCCCCGAACGGGAGCTGCGGTCGCTGTTCGAGGGCTACGGCCACGAACCCTTCTTCGTGGAGGGCGACGACCCCGTCGAGATGCACGCGAAGATGGCGGCCACGCTGGACCGATGTGCCGACCGGATCGCCGCGATCCAGTCGGACGCGCGGGAGAACGGATTCCGCGAGCGCCCGATCTGGCCGATGATCGTCCTGCGTACTCCGAAGGGATGGACAGGTCCGAAGGTCGTCGACGGGAAGCCCGTCGAGGGGACGTTTCGATCGCACCAGGTCCCGGTCTCGAACCCGCGCCGGAATCCGGAGCACCTCCGGATCCTGGAAGAGTGGATGCGGAGCTACCGGCCGCAGGAGCTTTTCGACGACTCCGGCCGGTTCCGGGCGGAGCTCGCGGCTCTCGCGCCGGAGGGGAACCTCCGGATGGGAATGCTGCCGCAGTCGAACGGGGGCGTATTGCTCCGGGATCTCGACCTCCCGGACTTCCGGGACTACGCCGTCTCGGTCTCCGAACCCGGCGACGGCGAGGCCGAGTCCACGCGCGTCCTCGGTGCGTTTCTGCGCGACGTGATTCGCCGGAATCCGTC
>JBKPMI010000117.1:0-13304 GCA_046732075.1 Acidobacteriota bacterium
GCGAGGCCGACGATCGGCAGGAAGATCAGGACGCCGAGCCGGAGAGCGAGAGCGACGTGGTTTCGTAACGTCATTCCCGAACGCTAAGGTGTGGAGTCGCGGCTCGATTCAAGACCCGGAAAAGATGTTGTAAAGGCTGTAAATTCGGGGGTCCGTCGTCGCGACCCGGCTTAGAGGTGCGTAGACTCGAACTTCGTGAGGAAAGGTTCCGCCGGCTCGGAGCTGTCCCTGCTCGCCATCGTTCTGCTCATCGGTCTGCTCGTCGTCCTCGCGACCCTGCAGTACCAGTGGCTCGGGCAGGTCGCGGAGGCTGAGCGCACGCGGGCGCGCGCGAACCTCGCGGCAGCAGCGTCCGGATTCGCGACCGACTTCGATCGGGAGGTCGGGCGAATCTTCGCGTGCTTCGTGCCGGCGACGAGCTCGGAACTTCCGCTCGCCGCGCGGGTCGTGCGCCGCTCCGATTGCGTCGCGAACGCCGGCCTCCAGCGACTGATCGCCGACGTCTTCGTCGCGCAGTACTCGGATTCGGGGGAGCCCGTCCTCTCCCGCCTCGATCTCGCTACCCGGCGGCTGACGCCGGTCGCCTGGTCGCCCCCTCTCGAGAAGATCCGACTCCGCCTCGAGGCGAGGGCCGACGCCGGTCCGGGGGGCGGCTTCGACGGCCGGCGGCGCTTCACCGAAGCGATCGATGGAGAGCTGCCGGGTCTCGTCCGGCCCGAAGTCCCGGGCGGCTTCGCGGGCCTGCGGGAGAACCCGGGCCGTCGGACCGACTTCGTCGTGGTCCGGCTCGATTCGGAGTACCTCCGAAACGTCGTATTTCCCGATCTCGCACGCCGCCACTTCCGCGGCGATCTTTCGGACTACGACCTCGGCGTGGTCCGCGATGACGACCCCTCCCATCCGCTCTACTCCTCGGGGCCGAACACGACGGGATTCTCCGCGCCCGACGCGACTGCCGACGTCCTCACGTTCCGGGTCTTCGAAGAGGCGCGCCGCATCGAGGCGGCCACTCGCCCGCCTTCGCCGAACCGTGCCCTCGATTTCCCGGGATCGGAGCGTCCACCGCCGCCGGGCTGGCGGTCTCCCGGAACTTCGCGGGGCGATCCGTTCCCGCCGGGTCCGTGGAGCCTCGCGGTCGTCCATCGCGGCGGCTCGTTGAACGCGGCCGTCGCGCGCGCCCGGCATCGCAACCTGGCGGTCGGCTTCGGCATCCTCGCCGTCCTCGCCGGCAGCGCCACTCTGCTCATGGTCTCGGCACGGCGGGCGCACCGGCTCGCCCGCCAGCAGATCTCCTTCGTCGCGGCGATCACCCACGAGCTCAACACCCCGCTGGCGGCGATCCGCTCGGCCGGACAGAACCTGGCGGACGGGGTGGTCGCGGAGACCGATCAGGTCCGCCGTTACGGCTCCCTGATCGAGAGCGAAGGCCGGCGCCTCTCGGAGATGGTCACGCGGGTCCTCGATTTCGCGGGGATCCGTTCCGGGATGCGCAGCTACCGGCTGCGGCCGGCCTCCGTGGAATCGATCGTCGACGGCGCGCTCGCTCACTGCCGCCTCGCGGCGGAGGAGCGGGGCGTCCGGATCGATCGCGACGTCCCGGCGGGACTCCCGCCGATTCTCGCGGACGAGGAGGCGCTCGGCCGCGCGGTGCAGAACCTCGTCGACAACGCGATCAAGTACGGGGGAGCGGGGCAGTGGGTCCGGGTGCGCGCCCTCGTGGTCGGCAACGGCGGGCGGCCCGAGGTGGAAATCGCGGTAGAGGACCGGGGCGCCGGAGTTCGGCCGTCCGAGCGCCGGCGCATCTTCGAGCCCTTCTATCGGGGGGAGGGATCGTCTGCGAACGGCGTGGCCGGCAGCGGTCTCGGCCTGGCGCTCGTTCGGCCGATCGTCGAGGCCCACGGCGGAACGGTGACGGTGGAGTCGAAGGATGGGGAGCCGGGCGCCCGCTTCCGAATCCGCGTTCCCGCGGCGGCGGAAGCCGGCTATCCGGAGGCGCCGCCGGCGTGAAGGCATCTTCGGAGACGTCCGCGACCGAGCGCGTGCCGAGACGGATCCTGCTCGTCGAGGACGAGCCGAGTCTCGTCACTACCCTCTCGGACCGGCTCCGCTCCGAGGGCTATGAGGTGGAGTCCGTCGGGGACGGGGAGGCGGCGCTCGCACACCCGTCGACGGGTTTCGTCGATCTGATCGTGCTCGACGTCATGCTTCCGGGCCGGAGCGGCCTCGACGTCTGTCGCGACCTGCGCCAGAGGGGCATCCAGACGCCAATCCTGATGCTCACGGCGCGATCGCAGGTCGTGGACCGGGTCGTCGGATTGAAGATCGGCGCCGACGACTACGTGACCAAGCCTTTCGAGATGATCGAGCTCGTTGCCCGCGTCGAGGCCCTGCTGAGGCGCGGCCGGGCGCCGGTTGCGGCGTCGGAGGGTGCCTACGAATTCGGAAACGTCCGCGTCGATTTCCGGCGTGCGGAGGTGATGAAGAGCAACCGCCCGGTTGCGCTTTCCGCTCTCGAGTTCAAACTGCTGGGCTACTTCATTTCGCACCGCGGCGAGCTCCTGACGCGCGACGAGTTGCTCGACAACGTCTGGGGATACGACGCGACCCCGGTAACGCGCACCGTGGACGTTCACGTGTCGTCGCTCCGTCAGAAGCTCGAGAGGAATGCGGCCCATCCCGAGTTCATTCTCACGGTTCACCGGCTCGGCTACAAGTTCGCGGGCTGAGTCGATCCCGGTCCTTACATTTCTTACAGAAGCTTTTCCCGGGCGTGACGACCGCGCCCCGCACGACTCCGTACGCTCCGATGCATGACGAGACGGCCTGCAGACCTCGATCGTTCGGCAGCGGTGCGGACGCGGCGGGCGCGTGCGCAAGACGAAGCGCGTTCTCGTGAGGGACGCCAGGGAGGCAATCGGTGAAGAGATTCATTTCCACGGCTCTCGGGCTCACGTTCGTCCTGGCGACCACGCTCGCGGCGCAGACGCGGGGATTTCCGAAGGGACCTCCCGGTCCGGGTCATCCCGGCGCCGGCCCCGCCGGACTCGGCCTTTCCCCGGCGTGCATGGAAGCGCTCGCGCTTTCCGAAAGCCAGCGATCGTCGCTCGCTCAGTCGTCGACGGAATTCGCGACCGCCGTGCAGACTCTTGCCGATCAGCGCCGCGGCTTCCACGATCAGATCGAGGCCGCGCTCGAAGCGGCGACCCCGGATCCGACTGCGATCGGAAACCTCGTGATCGCGGACCACGGTGTGGCCGTCCAGGTCCAGGCGGCGCGCGCGCAGCAACTGAGCCGGTTCGTGGCGCTCCTGAACACCGAACAGGCGGCGACTTACACGTCCCTCCGCGAGAACGGGGTCTGCGCGGATCGCGGACACCCGCCGCGCTGACGGAGGACTCTCCGGAGGGCCGGCCGGCACCACCCCCTCCTCGCGGCCGGCCCTCTTTTTTCGTTCTGCTCGATAAGATGCCCGGCGTGAGCCCCGACGGGAACGTCCCGGTCCTCGACCTCACGCGCTACGACGAGGACTTGCAGCGCGAGATCGCCGCCGGTGTGAACGGGCTATTCGCGTCGGGGAGATTCATCCTGGCGCCCGTCAATGCCGAATTCGAGCACGCGTTCGCGGAGATGGTCGGCGTCCGCCACGCCCTCGGCGTTTCTTCCGGGACCGACGCGCTCCTGGTCGCGCTGATGGCGCTCGGCGTCGGGCCGGGCGACGAGGTCGTGACGAGCCCGTTCAGCTTCTTCGCGTCGGCCGGCGAGATCGCCCGGCTCGGGGCGCGGCCGGTCTTCGTCGACATCGAGCCCGGAACGTTCAACCTGGACGCGAACCGCCTCGCCGCCGCGATCACCCCGCGGACGCGGGTCGTCCTGCCGGTCCACCTGTACGGACAGTGCTGCGACATGGACGCGATCCGGGAGATCGCCCGCGACATTCCGGTGGTGGAGGACGCCTGCCAGGCGGTCGGCGCCACCTACGGCGGAAGGGCCGCCGGCTCGCTCGCGCGAATGGCGGCCTTCTCGTTCTATCCCACGAAGAACCTGGGCGCGGCCGGCGATGCGGGGGCCGTCACGACCGACGACGACTACATGGCGGCTCTCGTGTCGAACCTCCGGCTGCACGGCGAGGCGGAGAGATACCGGCATACCCGTGTCGGCGGCAACTTCCGGATGGACTCGGTCCAGGCGGCGGTGCTCCGGGCGAAGCTGCCGCGGCTTGCGGCCTGGACGGATCGCCGGATCGCGATCGCCGCGCGCTACGGAGAGATGCTCTGGGACTCGGAACAGGCCGAGAGAATCGTGCTGCCCGAGGTCGCGCACGGGCGCCGGCACGTGTTCCACCAGTACGTCGTCCGGGTGCGGGACCGTGACAAGGTCCGCGCGAAGCTCGCGGACGCGGGGATCTCGACCGCGGTGTTCTATCCGATCCCGCTGCACCTGCAGGAGTGCTTCGCGGACCTGGGGTATGGCGCGGGAGACTTTCCGGAGTCCGAGAAAGCGGCGAACGAGGTCCTCGCGCTGCCGATGTTCCCGCAGTTGACGGACGCGGAGGTGGACCGGGTCGCCGACGCCGTCCGGACCGCGGTCTCCTAGCCCTCGTCCGGCCGCACTTTCGCGCCCGCGGCTCCCGTTCGCTCCCGCACGAGGAATCCCTTCCGCGCCCGCGCGGCGTCGAGCGTTCGCCAGAGGTATTCGCCGAGGATGCCGAGCGACAGGAGCTGCACTCCGGAGAAGAACGCGAGCGCGACCATCAGCGACGTCCACCCCTGGATCGGCTGGTCCCGAAGGATCTTGAGCGCGATGAGGAGGCCCGCGTAAGCGAAGGCGACGAGCGCGAACGCGGCGCCGGCAACCGACATCCACCGCAGCGGCGCGTAGGAGAAGGAGATGACGGAATCCACGAAGTACTTGACCTTCTTCGCGAGCGTCCAGCGCGATGCGCCCTCGCTGCGCGCCACGCGTTCGTAGGGAACGATCGCGGTGGGAAACCCGGCCCAGAGGATCAGCCCCGGCAGGGACGTGTGCACCTCGCCCGTGCCGGTCAGGAAATCGATCGCCGGGCGGCCGACCAGGAAGCAGTCGAAGCCGCCGGCCGGCATGGTCTCGAACGCGAGCCGCCGAAGGGTCCGGTAGTAGAGGTTCGCGGCGGTCCGCGTCGCCCACGGCTCCGGGCGGCCCGTCCGCGCCGCGAGGACCGCGGTGGCCCCGCCCCGCCACGCGTCCACGAGCTTCGGCAGGAGCTCCGGCGGCTCCTGCAGATCCGCGGAGAGGACCGCGGCCGCGTCCCCGGTCGCCTCCTGCAGGCCGGCGAGGATGGCCATCTGCGATCCGAAGTTGCGGGTCAGCCGGATCCCGCGCGCCTGCGGCCAGTCCGCGGTGATCGCGCGGATGCGCTCCCACGAGTCGTCCTCGGAGCCGTCGTCCACGAAGATGGGCTCCACGTCGATGGCCGCGGACCGCGCGGTGTCGCGGATGCGCGCGGCGAGCGAAGGGAGCGTCGCGGCGTTGAAGTAAACCGGGACGACGACCGAGATCCGCTCGCCGCTCATCGGCCGCGCTCGAAGAACTCGCGGACCCCCGACGTCACGGCGGCGACCTGTTCGTCGGACATCCGCGCGAAGAGGGGGAGCGAGAGCACCGTTTCGCATGCCTCCTCCGCCACCGGGAAATCCCCGCGCCGGTGTCCCAGGAAGGCGTACGCCGGCTGGAGGTGCAGCGGCAGCGGATAGTGAATCGCGGTCTCGACGCCTCGCGCCGCGAGATGGCGGGCCAGAACGTCGCGGGCCGGGGTGCGGACGGTGTACAGGTGGGGCGCCGGAGTCGTCCCGGGCCGTGCGGCCGTCCGGCCGAGCGGCAGCTCCGCGAAGGCCTCCTCGTACCGACGCGCGATCTCGCGGCGGCGGGAGTTGTCCTCCTCCAGGAACGGCAGCTTTGCCCGCAGAATCGCCGCCTGGAGCTCGTCCATCCGCGAGTTTCTTCCCTCGACCTCCGAGAAGTCGCGCCGGCTCCAGCCGTACTGGCGCAGTCGCTCGACTTTCTGCGCGATCGCGGGATCGTCCGTTGCGACCGCGCCGCCGTCACCGTAGGCCCCCAGGTTCTTCGTCGGGTAGAACGAAAAAGCCGCCGCGACCCCGAGCGATCCGGCCCGGCGTCCGTCCGCCGATGCGCCGAGGCTCTGGGCGCAGTCTTCGACGAGCCGGGCACCTGTTTCCTTCGCGAGCGCCGCGAGGCCCGTCACGTCCGCGAGGCCTCCGTAGAGGTGGACCGCCAGGAGAAAACGGACGCGCGGGGTGAGCGAGCGCTCCGCCTCGGCGCGGCCGAGCGTGAGCGTCGCGGGATCGACGTCGGAGAGCCGCGGGATCGCCCCGGCGAGCCGCACCGCGGCGATGACCGGAACGCACGCGTTGGCGGGCAGGAGGATCTCGTCGTCCGGACCCGCGCCCGCCGAGAGGAGCGCGAGAGCGATCGCGTCGGTCCCACTGCCGCAGGCGACGGCGCGCGCGACGCCCAGGTATCCGGCGAACTCGCGCTCGAAGGACGCGACCTCTTCTCCGAGGATGAACCTTCCCCGCGAAAGGACTCGGGAGATCGCGCCGTCGATGGCTTCGCGCCGCTCCCGGTAGTCGGCGTCGAGAGCGCCGAACGGGACGCGCACGGCCGTCGGGGCGGCGGAGTCCGTCACGTCGCGGCGGTCTCCGCGATCCCGCCGTCCGGCTGGATCTCGAAGGCGCGGCCGCAGGTGCACCGGGCGCGGCGGTCGTTGAAGCGGAGGCTCTCGCCGCAGCGGCAGACCTGGCCGTGCACGCGGGCGGGACTGCCGTAGCAGAGCGAGAAGTCCGGAACGTCGCGCGTCACGAGCGCGCCGGCGCCCACCATGGCCCACCTTCCGACCGTGATCCCCGGCAGGAGCACCGCCGCGGCGCCGAGGCTCGCGCCGGTGCGGACGACGGTCCGGGGATAGCCGTTCCGACGGCGGCCGCTGCGGGGCCGCGGATCATTCGAGAAGGTGACGCCCGGGCCCACGAAGACGTCGTCCTCCAGGACGAGGCCGTCGTAGAGCGACACGCCGCACTTGACGGTGACCCGGTCGCCGATGACCACGTCGTTCTCGACGAAACAGCGGTCGCAGATGTTGCAGTCGCGCCCGATGGTGGCGCCCGCGAGGACGTTGACCCACGCCCAGATGCGGGTGCCCTCGCCGACGCGGGGGGACGCGACGAGCGCTGTCGGATGGATCGTGGACATGGAGCGCGAGGCTAGATTAACCGAGTCAGAAGTAGTCCGCTCTTCTCCCCCGGTAAAACTCGACGGTGCGTGCGAGCCCCTCCCGGAGGCCGATGCTCGGCCGCCACCCGGTCAGCCGGCGGATCTTCGAGATGTCCGAGACGAAGTCGCCCGGCTCCTGCGCCTTTCTCTCCGGCGTGAAGTCGGTGAAGACGATCCGGGTCCCGGGTACGAGGTCGCGCAGGATCTCCGCCACCTCGAGGAAGGTGGACGCGCGGTCGTCCCCGACGTTCAGCACCTCGCCGACCGTCGCCGGCTCGACCGCCGCGGCGACGAGCGCCTCCACGCAGTCGTCCACGTACAGGAAGTCCCGGAGGATCTTCCCCGTGCCGAAGATCGGTACGGGCTCTCCGGTCAGTGCGAGCCGCACGAACCAGTTGACAACCCCGAAGTGCGGGTGCTTCATCTGGCTGCGCGGCCCGTAGACGTTGGTGAGCCGGAGCGGCACGGTGCGGACGCCGTGGATGCGGGTATAGGTGCGGCAGATCATCTCCGCCGAGAGTTGGGAGATTTCGTAGATGCCGCGGGGATTCGGCGGCGTCTCCTCCGAGACCGGGAGCGTGACCGCCGGTCCGTACTGGCCGCGCGTCCCGGAGCGGACGACCAGAGCGGACGGATTCCGCTTTCGGCACGCCTCGAGGACCACGGCCGTTCCCTTGATGTTGATGTCGATGTCGGGATACGGGTTCGAGAGCGACAGGACGTGGGAGACCTGGGCGGCGAGGTGGAAGATCACGTCCCGTCCTTCGACGAGCCGGCCCATCTCCTCCTCGTCCCGGACGTCCGCGATCCGGGTCTCGATCTCGCCCTCGACTTCGCGGACGTTCGCGAAGTTTCCGCCGTACCCCTCGAGCATCGCGTCGCAGACGGTGACGTCCGCGCCTTCGCGAACGAGGCGGATGGCGAGGTTCGATCCGATGAAACCGAGGCCGCCCGTGATGAGAACGCTTTTCCGGGCGAGGGACGCCATGCGCCGCGCCACGATAGCATCGGCGGTACAATCGCCCGGAAGCGAGAGAACTCGAAAACCGCCGACCTCATGACGCCGCCCCGCCGAATCCTGGTCGTCGTCGGGACCCGGCCGGAGGCGGTCAAGATGGCCCCCGTCATCCGGCGCCTCCGACGAGAGCCCGCGGTCTTTTCGACCGTCGTGTGCGCCACTGCGCAGCACCGCGAGATGCTCGACTCCGTCCTGTCGCTGTTCGAGATCGAGCCGGACGTCGACCTCGACCTCATGCGTCCCGACCAGGAGGTCAACGAGCTCGCGTCCCGCGCCTTCGCGGCGCTCGATTCCGTTCTCCAGAAGTCGAAGCCGGACTGGCTGCTCGTGCAGGGGGACACCACCACCGCCTTCTGCGCGGCGGTCGCCGCCTTTCATCGCGGGGTCCGTGTTGGCCACGTCGAGGCGGGCCTGCGAACGGGGGATCTGACCCGGCCGTTCCCGGAGGAGATGAACCGGCGCGTGGCAGACCTCGTGGCCGACGCGTGCTTCGCCCCGACGCGCCGCGCGGCGGACGCGCTCGCCGCGGAGGGGGTCCCGGCGGACCGCATCCACCGGACGGGCAACACGGTGGTCGATGCGCTGGAGGAGATCGCGCGGCGCGACGGCGAAGTCGCGACCGAGGACCTGGTCCTCGTGACCGCGCACCGGCGCGAGAGCTTCGGCCCTCCGCTGGAGAGGATCTTCCGCGCGGTCGGCCGCCTCGCGCGGTCCTTTCCGCAGACGCGCTTCGTCCACGTTCTTCACCCGAATCCGAACGTCCGCGGGGCGGTCGAGGCCGCGGACGCGCCGCCGAACCTGGAGCGCGTCGAGCCGCTCGATTACCGCGCCCTCCTGCGGCTGCTCCGGCGCTCCCGCCTCATCCTGTCGGACTCCGGCGGTATCCAGGAAGAGGCGCCGGCGTTCGGAAAGATCGTGCTCGTCCTGCGCGAGAAGACCGAACGGCCCGAGGGGATCGAGGCCGGGTTCGCCCGGCTCGTCGGCACCGACGAGGAGAAGATCTTCCGGGAGGCGAGCCGCGTCCTCTCCGGCCGGTCCGACCTGACCGCCGCTGCCGGAGGCGCCAATCCTTACGGCGACGGCCGCGCCTCCGACCGGATCGTGTCCATCCTCTCCGGCGCGCCCTGGGAACCGTTCGAGGCCGGCGCCGCGCGCGTCGCCGCGTCCCACGGAAATGGTGCCTAGCCCCGCCGGCCTCCGCCGTTTCCTTCGCGACCTCCTCCCGGCCGGGCTGCGCGCGAGCTACCACCGCTACGCCATCCAGCGCGACTTCGGGATCGGCCGCGACCGCCGACCGGCGTCGTTCGACCGGACGCTTCCGTACGGCCTGAACGTGATCGGCTACTTCGATTCCCCGACGGGCGTGGGCCAGTCCGCGCGGTCGCTCGCCCGGGCGGCCGAGATGGCGGGCGTGCCGGTCGCGCGGATCGAAGTGCCCGCCCTCGAGAAGGGGACGCCCCCGTCCGGGGGACTCTTCGCCGCGAATCTCTTTCACGTCAACGCCGACGCCGCTGCGGCGGTCGTCGAGATGTGCGGTCCCGCGCTCCACCGCGGCCGCGCGAACGTCGGGTACTGGTACTGGGAGACCGAGGACTTCCCCGCCCGGTGGGGGAACCGGTTCGCGTACTTCGACGAGATCTGGGTGGCGTCGGAGTTCTGCCGGCGCGCGATCGGACGCACCTCGCCGATCCCGGTCGTGCTGATGCCCCCGGCCGTGACGGTCGATCGCGCCGCCGCGCGGACCGCGGCGGCCGGGACGGTTTTCACCTTCCTGACGCTCTGCGATGCCGCGAGCGGACCGGAGCGCAAGAACCCGCAGGGCGCCGTGCGCGCCTTCGCGGCCGCGTTCCGCGACGGCCGGGAGGCGCGCCTCCAGGTCAAGCTCTCGAATGCGTCGAAAGCGCCGGGTCTCGTCGACTCGCTGCGGCAGGCGGCGAAGAGCGCGAACGTCGAAATCGACGACTCGCTCTCGAACCGCTCCGACGTCGAAAGCCTTCTCGCCGAGTGCGACGCCTACGTCTCGCTCCATCGCTCGGAAGGGTTCGGTTTCCCGATCGCCGAGGCGATGGCGCTCGGCAAGCCCGTCGTTGCGACCGACTACTCCGGCAGCCGGGATTTCGTCGACGACGCGTCGGGTTTTCCCGTCCCCTTCCGGGCGGTGAGCCTGGATCGGGCGGTCGGGCCCTACGACGCCGGCACCCGCTGGGCGGAGCCGGACGAGCACCAGGCCGCGGCGGCGATGCGGCGCGTGGTCGAAGACCTCCCCGAGGCGCGTCTCCGGGCGGAAGTCGGCCAGCGCCGGATCGCGTCGCGGTACGGTCTCGAAGCCGCGGGACGGCGGGTCCGGGAGCGGCTCGAGAGGCTCACCGCCCGGCTCGCGGCGCGGCCGTGAAGCCCGACTGGGAGAAGGGACTCCGCGGTCGGATCTACGCTCTCGGCCGCCGGCTCCTGCCGCTCCGCTGGAGACGCGCCGTGCGCCGACGGATCGCACCCGAGAAGCTGCTGGGGATCCGCAAGCCTCCGGTCGACGTCCCGCGGTACGACTTCGATCCGAACGAGGTGCGCCCCGGCCGGCCCGACGTCGTCGTGCTGCCGGTGATCGCGTGGTCGTACCGGCGTCAGCGGCCGCAGCAGCTCGCGGAGGCCCTCGCGCGAACGGGCCGCCGTGTCTTCTACGGGTCGCTCGAGGGGGAGGGCGAGCCTGCCGAGGCCACGGGGGTCGCGCCGGGCGTCATTCTGCTTCCGATCTCGGGCGTGCGCCGTGAGGATCCCGCCGACCGGCGCCTGGAGGGAACGCCGCTCGACCGCTCCCTCGATGCGCTTGCACGGGCCCGAGACCGCTTCGAGATCCACGAAGCGGCGCTCCTGGTGCAGTCGCCCTTCTGGACGCCGCTCGCGAAGGCGCTGTCGGAGCGCTTCGGCTGGAAGGTCGTCTACGACTGCCTGGACGATCACGCCGCCTTTCCCGCCAACCGGCGGGGCGTTCTCGCCGCGGCCGAGGACGATCTCGTCCGCTCGGCGGACCTCGTGGTGGCGACATCGGAGCCGCTCCGGGAGAAGCTCCGGAGGATCCGCCCGGACGCGGATCTTCTGAGCAACGCCGCCGACACCGAGACCTTCGGCGATCTCGCCGACCCCGCTCCCGCTCCGGGCCGCCTCACCGTGGGATACGCGGGCGCCGTCGACGACTGGTTCGACGACGAGCTCGTCGCCGAAGCCGCGCGGCTGCGTCCCGGCTGGCGGTTCGAGATCGCCGGCGCGCGGGAAGGGCGCAACCGCGACGTCTCGCGCTTCCCGTCGAACGTCGTCTTTCTGGGCGAACGCCCATTCGGAGAGATGCCGCAGGTGCGGGCGCGGTTCGACGTCGAGATGATCCCGTTCCGCCTCGGGGCGCTGACGCACGCAACCGACCCCGTGAAGCTGTACGAGGCGCTCGCCGCCGGTCGCGGCGTGGCCGCGACGCGGATGGCGGCGCTCGAGCCGGTCGCGAAGCGCGGTCTCGTCCGTCTCGCGGGAAGCGCGACGGAGCTCGTCTCCGCGCTGGAGGAGGCGGCGGCCGCAGGTCCGGAGGAGGTCGCACGGCGGCGGGCGTTCGCCCGAGCGAACACCTGGGCCACCCGCGCGGAGGAGCTCTCGCGCCGGCTCACGGAGCTCTGGCCACTCGTGTCGATTCTCGTCGTCACCCACGACGGCCTGCCGTGGACGCGGACGTGCCTGGAGTCGCTCGACCGGAGGACCGACTGGCCGCGGTTCGAGGTCATCGTGGCGGACAACGCCTCGACCGACGGGACGCGCGAGTGGCTGGGCGACGAGGAGCGGCAGGGCAGACTGCGGGCCGTGATGCTGCCGGAGAACCGCAGTTTCGCCGGGGGCGTCAACGCCGCGGCGGCGCACGCGCACGGCGACTACCTCTGCCTTCTGAACAACGACACGATCGTGACTCGCGGCTGGCTGTCGTCCCTGATGCGTCACCTGGAAAAGGACCCCGACCTCGGAATGGTCGGGCCCTCCACGAACGAGATCGCGAACGAGTCGCGCGTCGAGGTCGGCTACCGGGAGCTGCCGCAGCTCGACTCCTGGGCGCGCGCCTTCACGCGAGCCCGCGCCGGCCGGCTCGATCCCATCCCGATGCTCGCGATGTTCTGCGTGCTCCTGCGCCGGAGCGTCTTCGAGCGGATCGGTCCGCTCGACGAGCGCTTCGAGATCGGGATGTTCGAGGACGACGACTACGCCCGCCGGCTGGGCGCGGCCGGTCTGCATCTGGCGGTGGCGCGCGACTCGTTCGTGCACCACGCGGGCCGCGGGTCGTTCCGCGCCCTCCCGGACGAGGAGTACCGCCGTATCTTCCGGGAGAACCGGCGCCGATACGAAGAGAAGTGGGGAGAGAAACCGGCGGCGCGCTCGTCCGCCGATGAGGCGGAATCGCTCGACGCCATCGCTCGGCGCGCCGAAGAGGCCGGCGCGGTCTTCGTGTTCCCACCGTCGATCGGCTGGGACGTGACGCTCGTGCAGCGCCCGCACCACCTCGCGCGCGCGCTCGCGCGGCTGGGTTTCCCGGTGGTCTTCGAGGAGGTAACCGCGGGCTCCCCGGCTTCGGGAGTCCTCCGCCGCGAGGAGAAGAACCTCTGGGTCGCCTCCGGCGCCGGACCGTCCGCCGGGCTTCCGAATCGCGTCCTCTGGGCGTTCGTGTACAACCTGCCGGAGTCCCTGCCGGCCGGTTCCCGGCTGGTCTACGACGTGATCGATCACCCCGACGTCTTTCCGTATCCGAAGGCTCTCCTGCGGCGGAACCACGAGCGCGGCCTTCGCGACGCGACGGCGGTCTTCGTTGTCTCTCGCCCGCTTCTGGAGGAGGCGCGGTCGCGCCGCCCCGACGCCGAATACCTGCCGAACGGCGTGGAGGTCGAGCGGTTCCTGGCGCCGCCGGACTCCTCGCTCGTCCCCGGCGAGATCGGACGATCCGGCGGCCGGCCCGCCGCGGGGTACGTCGGAGCCCTCGCCCGGTGGGTCGACTCCGACC
>JBKPMI010000118.1:0-2190 GCA_046732075.1 Acidobacteriota bacterium
CCTTTGAGAGGTGTGGCGAAGCGGATCGGTGGAACCGGTCGGTCGGATCGGATGTCTTCGTCCTCGTCGAGCTTTCGATCAGGCGTTCTCCATCGGCACCTCCTGCGTTTTCCTCGCAGGCCCATTCGCGAGATGCGTGCCGCGGCGCACTTTCGGGTGGAACTGCTCTCCAGAAAGGCCTTCGCGGGACTTCGTATCCATCGAGGCATTTCCGAAAACGCCAAGAAAACCGGCGGACGAAAAGCCGCGGCGGATGGAACTCGTTGGAGGGGAAAGCCGCGGTTCGCGGGAAAGAAGGGTTGCGGTTACGACGGGAGTTTTGACGGAGCGCGCCCGGCCGCCTCCCCGACCGCGGCGAGCACGCGGGCTAGACTCTCCCGCGTGACGGAACGGGAGATCGTCGTCGGAATCTCGGGCGCGTCCGGCGCTTCGCTGCCGCGCCGGTTCGTGGAGCTCGCCGCCCGGTCGCCCGAGGTCTCCCGGCTGCACCTGGTCTTTTCGGAGTCGAGCCTCCTCGTGGCGCGCAGCGAGGTGGGCGACGCCATCGAGTCCGCGAAGGACTGGGTGGCATCGCTCGATCTCCCCCGCGACGCCGCCAAGCGCCTCGTCCTCCACGGCAATGAAGAGGTGGGCGCGTCGATCGCGTCCGGTTCCTATCCCGTCGCGGGAATGGCGGTCATTCCGTGCAGCGCCGGGACGCTCGGCGCCATCGCGAACGGGATCTCGCGCGACCTGCTCCAGCGGGCCGCCGACGTCTGCCTGAAGGAGCGCCGTCCGCTCGTCCTCGGGTTCCGCGAGTCGCCGTACTCGCTCGTTCACGTCGAGAACATGCGCCGCGCGACGCTCGCGGGCGCGATCGTGGCGCCGCCGACTCCCGCGTTCTACGTCAAGGACCCTTCGATGGCCCGCTTTCTCGACACCTGGTGCGCGCGGGTTGCGCGTCTCCTCGGCTTCGAGCTTCCCGGCGCGGAATTCCGGTGGACCGGGATGCGCCTACGCGGGAAGAGCCGGCCGCGCTCGCGATGAACCGGACCGCCGCGGTCGCGCCGCCGCTTCGGACGACGCTGGAGATGATCCGCGTCACCCACACGATCTTTGCCCTGCCCTTCGCGATCCTCGCGGCGGTCATTGCGGCGGACGGGTGGCCCGACGTGGCGACCCTCGGAAAGATCCTTCTCGCCATGGTCAGCGCGCGCAGCGCCGCAATGGCCCAGAACCGGCTGGTCGACCGGGAGATCGACGCCGCAAATCCCCGGACCGCCTCGCGGGCGATTCCGGCCGGCGCGCTCTCGGTCGGGTACGTCCGCGCGTTCCTGGCAGTGGCGGTGGCGGTCTTTCTCCTGGCGGCGGCGAGCCTGAACCGGCTGACGCTCCTCCTCGCGCCGGTCGCGCTCGCGATTTTCTTCCTCTACTCCTACACGAAGAGATTCACGGCCCTCTGTCACCTCGTCCTCGGCCTCTGTCTCGCGATGGCCCCCGTCGGCGCGTGGATTGCGGTCCGCGGTTCGCTCGACTGGCAGCCGATCGTGCTGGGCCTCGCCGTGCTCTTCTGGACCGCCGGTTTCGACGTGATCTACGCGCTCCAGGACGAAGAGCACGACCGGCTCGCCGGAATTCACTCGATTCCGGCCCGGGTCGGGGCGGGAGCCGCGCTCGCGATCTCGGCGCTCTTCCACGGGGTCATGGTCGCTCTGCTCGTGGTGTTCTGGCGCGCGATCGGGGGTGGCTCGCTTTTCGCGGCCGGGATAGCCGTCACCGCCGCGGCGCTCGTCTATCAACACGCCATCGTGCGGCCGGGAGATCTCTCGCGGATCAACGCCGCGTTCTTCACCGCGAACGGATTCGTGTCGGTCGCACTCGCCGCGTGCGGCATCGCCGACGTGTTGACGAGGTAAATCCCGTCCGTGCTCCCGGCTGCCGGCTTCCGGCTACCGTTTACAATCCGCGCCGATGCCGATTCCGTCCGAAGGCGACCTCACCCTCCGGCACGTCGCCGTGGACGGTCCGATCGGCGTCGGAAAGACGTCGCTCTGCGACATGCTCGCGCGCCGCTTCCACGGAACGAAGATCCTCGAGGACGTCGACAACCCGTTCCTGGGCGACTTCTACAAGAAGAAGAAGGGCTCCGCCTTCCAGACGCAGCTCTTCTTTCTCCTTTCTCGCTACCAGCAGCAGCGCGAGATCGCGCAG
>JBKPMI010000119.1:0-1514 GCA_046732075.1 Acidobacteriota bacterium
GGACCGGGGTTTGATCGTCTTCCGCGGCGGGAAGAACGGGGGCCGCAAGGTCCTGACCAGCGGGGACCGGATGTGGCTCCTCGTCCCGGGCTCGAGTCACCCCGTGCCGATCACCGCGAACCAGCGGCTCCTGGGCGGCGCGTCCTTCGGGGACGTCGCGCGGCTCCGGTTCTCCGAGGACTACTCCGCGAAGGCGACCGGCGAGCGGGACGCGGTCGGCGACCGCGACTGCCGCGTGCTCGAGCTGACCGCGAAGTCCTCCCGGGTCTCCTTCCCGCGCGTGCGCCTCTCGGTCGACGAGAAGGCGCGGACGCCGTGCCGCGTCCGGTTCTTCCTCGCCTCCGGCAAGGAAGCGCGCGCCGTGACGTTCACGAAGTTCCGCCAGCAGGCGGGCAAAACGATCGTCGCGGAGATGGAGGTGCGCGAGCTCCTCGGATCCGCGTCCTCGAGCGGCACGCTCACGCGCCTCGAGTACCGGGACTACCGGAAGGCGCACCTCGATCCGAAGATCTTCACGCCCGAAGGCGCGCGGGGCCTCTAAATAAGGAGGCGGGTGCAGGGCTCTAACGCCCTGTCCCCGCAACTTGCTCAGTGGCGCGTCGCGGAGATCGCGAACCGGACGAGCTTCTCTCCCGCCAGGCGGCCCGCCACCGCACCGATCGTGGGATGCAGGATCAGCCGCCGGAACGCGGCGCTCCAGGCAAACCGGCGGGCGAAGCGCCGCCGCCACTCCGTCTCGTAGACGCGGGCGCTCTCGTCTCGCGAAAGATCGCCCGCGAGCCCCCGCTCGACCACGTCCGCCGCGAGGATGCCGCTCGCGAGCGCGGCCGACATCCCTTCGCCCGAGAACGGATCGAGAACTCCGGCGGCGTCGCCGGCCATGAGGATGCCGTTCTCGACCGCCGGCTTCGCCGTGAAGAAGACGGGTCCCGTCCCGAGGAAACCGACCGGCCCGGGGGCCAGGCCGGACAGCGCCGCGTCGAGGGCCGGGTTCGAGCGGCGCGCGGCGAGAAGGACGCCGGACCAGCCGCCTCCGGCGCGCTTCCACGCGGTCTCGGAGATGACCCCCGCCAGGTTGATCGCGCCCCCCTCGACGCGCGAGAGGCCGCAGTAGCCCCCGGCGAAGAGGTACAGGCGGACCTCGCCTTCGAGCGACGGCCCCGCGTTTTCGTAGTCCCGGGTCCAGCCGAAGTACGGCGACCCGCGCAGGAACCCGCGGTCGAGCGACCGGTCGAGCGCGTCCCAGCGCCCCCAGGCTCCGATGACTGCCCGGGTCTCGATGAAGCTCTCCGCCGAGCGCTCGACGACCCGCACGACGAAACCGCCCGTCCCGGCGGGCGCGGCGGCGAGCACCCGCGCTCCGAAGCGCACGTCCGCGCCGGCGTCGCGGGCGCGGCGCGCCAGCAGGTCGTCGAGGCAAAGCCGCGAGATGCCGATCGCCGGCTCCGGCAGGGCGAACGGCACCGCCCGCCCGGAGGGGAGGTGGAACGTGCCCCGCGTCATGCGCTCGGCCG
>JBKPMI010000120.1:0-3284 GCA_046732075.1 Acidobacteriota bacterium
CCCTCGCCGTACTTCGCGAGGAGCTCCTTTTCCAGAGACATCTGTGACTCCTGCAGCCGCGCCTTCGCGGGGGCCGCCTTGCGGGCCGGGGCCGCCGCCAGACCCAGGCCTCCGACGAGCGCGACTGCCGCCAGCGCCGCCGGGAGATTTCGCATTAACGACATTGGTCCTCCGAGGCGGGGAAGTCTAATGGAGCCGGGAGCTGATAGCTTTCTCCCGCTCGATGGCGCCGACATCCACCATCCTCGACGAGTCGCTGGCCCCCGAGGGCGAGCGCAAGATCGAGTGGGTTGCTTCGCACGCCCACTCCCTGACGGCGTTCGCGCGCCGCCGCCTCTCCGACGGTTCGCTCCGCGGCCGGCGGATCGCGATCGCGGTGCACCTCGAGGCGAAGACGGCCTACCTCGCCTGGCTCTTCCGCGAGGCGGGCGCCGAGGTCGCCGTCACGGGGAGCAACCCCTTCTCGACGCAGGACGACGTCTGCGCGGCGCTCGTCCGGCGCGGCCTGATGGTGCACGCGATCCACGGAGCGGACGCGCAGACGTTCGACGCGCACCTGCACAAGACGCTCGACTTCGGACCGGACCTGATCGTGGACGACGGCGCGGAGCTCGTCACGCGGCTCCACGAGAGCCGCCGCGACCTGCTTGCCGCGGTTCGGGGCGCGTCGGAGGAAACCACGAGCGGCGTCCTGCGCCTGCGCGCGATGGAACGCGAGGGGGCACTCGAGATTCCGGTCATCGCCGCGAACGACGCCCGGTGCAAGCACCTCTTCGACAACCGGTATGGCACCGGCCAGTCCACGCTGACCGCGATCCTGGCGGCGACCAACCTGCTGCTCGCCGGCAAGACCGTCGTGGTGGCGGGTTACGGCTGGGTGGGCCAGGGGCTCGCGCTCTACTTCCGGGGATTCGGCGCGCGCGTGATCGTGGTCGAGGTGGATCCCTTCCGGGGGCTGGAGGCGGCGTCGGTCGGTTTCGACGTGCAGACGATGGCGGATGCCGCTCCCGCCGGCGACATTTTCATCACCGGCACCGGCTCCATCGGCATCCTCCGGCGCGAGCACTTCGAGGTGATGAAGGACGGCGCGCTCCTCGCCAACTCCGGCAACTTCGCCCACGAGATCGACGTCGCCGCGCTCTCGCAGATGGCGGTCGAGGAGCGCGAGGCGCGCCGCAACGTCACGGAGTACGTCCTGGCCGACGGCCGGCGGATCCACCTGATCGCGCAGGGCGCGCTCGTCAACATCGCGGCGTCCGACGGCCACCCCGTGGAGATCATGGACATGTCCTTCTCGGTCCAGGCCCTGTCGGTCCACCATCTCGCGAACCACGCCCAGGAGATGAAGCCCGGAGTCCATGGGCTGCCGGCCGACATCGACGAGGCGATCGCGCGCACGCGGCTGGAACTCCTCGGAATGCACCTGGAGTCCGCGAGGCCGGAGCAGGAAGCGTACGTGCGGAGCTGGCGGTGAGCGCGACCTCGTCGGTCGTCGCGGATCGCCGGCTCGCGCCGGAGGGACACCGCAAGATCCGCTGGGTCGCCCAGCACGCGCCGGTCCTGAACGCCGCGTTCGAGCGGTACCTGAACGACGGGACGCTCCGCGGTCAGAACGTCGCGGTGTGCGTTCCGCTCGAAGCGAAGACCGCGTATCTGACACTCCTCCTCCACCGCGCCGGCGCGAACGTCGCCCTGGCCGGCACCGCGCCCGGCTACGTCCAGGACGACGTGGCCGCGGCGATCGCGGAGGAGGGCGTGACGGTGTTCGCGGTCGCGGGCGCGTCGCCCGAGGAGTTCGAGGACCACCTGATCGGCACGATCCGCACGAACCCGGTGCTACTCGTGGACGACCGGGCGGAGCTGACCCGCATCCTCCTGACGAAGGAGACCTCGCGCGCCGCCGGCGTCTGGGGCGCCTCGGAGCAAACGACGTCCGGCGTGACCAAGCTCCTCGCCATGCAGCGGGACGGAATCCTGCGGTTTCCGGTGATCGCCGGGAACGACGCGATGTGCAAGCACCTCTTCGACAACCGGTACGGCACGGGGCAGTCCGTTTTTGGCGCGATCCTCGCGCTGACGAACCTCTACCTCGGCGGCAAGAGTGTCGTGATCGCGGGCTACGGCTGGTGCGGCAAGGGTCTTGCGCGGCGGGCCGCGGCGCTGCAGTCGCGCGTGGTCGTCTGCGAGGTCGACCCCGTGCGCGCGCTGGAGGCCGTCGCGGACGGCTTTCGGGTCATGCCGCTCCTGGAGGCCGCGGAGGTCGGCGACTTCTTCGTCACGTCGACCGGCACGCACGCCGTGTACGGGCGCGCGCACTTCGAGCGCATGAAGGACGGCGCGGTGCTCGCCAACGCCGGCGGTCTCGACACCGAGATCGACGTGCCGGCGCTGGAGGAAATGGCGCACGAGACGCGCGAGGTCCGCCGCCAGATCACGGAGTACCGGATGCCGGACGGGCGGCGGCTGCACCTGCTCGCGGAAGGGCGGCTCGTCAACATCGCCGGGGCCGACGGCCACCCGGTCGAGATCATGGACCTCTCGTTCACCGTGCAGGCGCTCGCGATCCACTACCTCGGCCGTCACCGCGGCGAGCTGCCCCCGGGCGTCCATCCCCTCCCGGCCGAGATCGACCGCGAGATCGCGAGCATGAAGCTCGAGACGCTCGGAATCTCGATCGACTCGTTGACGGCGGAGCAGGCCGACATCCGCGCGCGCTGGAAGTGAGCCGCCGCCTCTTTCCCATCCTCGTGCTCGCCGCGGCGGCGGCGACCCTGCTTGCCTGCGCGACCGCGCCGCGCACGCCGGCCTACTGCGCGGAGCTGAAGGGGGCGGGGCCCGCGTCCGACGCGCTCGATCCGGACGCCAGCGGCACGGCGCGGCTGGAGCTCGGCGGGACGTCGATCCGCTTCCACGTCATGACGTCGCCGAACCTCGGCAAGGTCGTCGCCACCCACCTGCACCAGGGGGGCGCCGGCGTGAACGGTCCGATGGCGATCGAGCTGAATCCCGGGTTCGAGGGGACGGCGTTCGAAGGCTCCGTTCCGGTGGATGCGGACCTGTCGGCGAAAGTCCTCGCGAACCCGTCGCAGTACTACGTGAAGCTTCACAGCCGGAAGTTTCCGGGGGGCGCGATCCGGGGCCAGCTCCACCCCTGCCGGTGAGCCCGCCCGAGCGCGTTGACCGGATCGTCGCGGGTGGCACGGTCCTCACGATCGACGCGCGCGACACGGTCATCGCGGACGGCGCGGTCGCCATCCGCGGCGGCACGATCGTCGCGGTGGGTC
>JBKPMI010000121.1:0-5528 GCA_046732075.1 Acidobacteriota bacterium
CCTCCTGATCGCGGTCGTCCTCTGGGACGCGTTCGAGACCATCATCCTCTCTCGGCGCGTTTCGCGGAAGTTCCGGCTCGCGCGCATCTTCTATCGAATGACGTGGACCCCCTGGCGCGCGATCGCGCTCCGGATGCGCCCCGGAAATCCGCGCGAGAACTACCTCGGAATCTACGGCCCGCTCTCGCTGATCTTCCTCCTCGCCACGTGGGCATTTGGGCTCATCTGCGGTTTCGCTCTCCGGAGCTGGGGCCTCAATTCCGCGATCGCCGCCCCGCCCGGCCTGGAGGGCTTTTTTGCCCACTTCTACATGAGCGGGACGACGTTCTTCACCCTGGGATTCGGCGACGTCACGCCGCTCACCCGGTCCGGGCGATTCTTCGCGGTCGTCGAGTCCGGGACCGGCCTCGCCTTCCTGGCCATGGTCATCAGCTACCTTCCGATCCTCTCGCAGGCGTTCTCGCGCCGGGAGTCGAACATCGCGCTGCTCGACGCCCGCGCGGGGTCGCCCCCCACGGCGTCCGAGCTCCTCCGGCGCCACGCCGGCGACGACGAGTCGCTGGCGGACCTTCTCGACGAGTGGGAGCGCTGGTCGGCCGAGGTCCTGGAGAGCCACATTTCGTTTCCGGTGCTCGCGTACTACCGCTCGCAGCACGACAACCAGTCGTGGGTGTCCGCGCTGACCACGATCCTCGACACGTGCTCCCTCGTCATCGTCGGGATGGAGGGCTCGCGCGTCGCGGGGGCGGCCAAGGTGACGTTCGCGATGGCGCGCCACGCGGTCGTCGACCTCGCGCAGATTTTTTCGCCACGGAAGATGGACATCGGCGGGAGCCGGCTGCACGCGATGGAGCTCGCCCGCCTGAAGGGGCGGCTCGCGGAGTCGAACCTGGACCTCCTCCCCACGCGGCAGTCGGAGGAGCGGCTGGCCGAGATGCGCTCCATGTACGAGCGGCACGCCGAAGCGCTCTCGCGGTACCTCGTGATGCCGTTGCCGGCGTGGACGCCGCCCGCGGGCGCGCCCGACAACTGGCAGTCGATGGCGTGACCGAGGACCGCCAGCTCGAGCTCTCGACCGGAGCGCTGCGCGCGCTCGTCGACGCGGCGGTCGAGCGCGTGGCCGCTTACGTCGAGTCGCTGCCCGGCCAGCCCTCTGCGGACACGGAGGGGGGCGTCGAGCTCGCGCGCTCCCTGGTCGAGCCCCTGCCCGAGAGCGGCCGGCCGGTCGACGAGCTCCTCGATCTCCTTTTCCGGCGCGTCGTGACGAAGGGTTTCGGCACCGCGGGCCCCGGGTATCTCGCCTACATCCCGGGGGGCGGGATCCTCCACGCCGCGGTCGCGGACTTCATCGCCGACGCGGTCAACCGTTACGTCGGCGTCTTTGCGGCCGCTCCGGGGCTCGCGCAGATCGAGGCGAACGTCATTCGCTGGTTCTGCGACATCGTGGGATATCCCGCGACCGCCGGCGGAATCCTGACGAGCGGCGGCTCGCTCGCGAACTTCTCGGCGCTGGTCACGGCGCGCCGGGAGCTCCTGCCCGACGACTTTCTCTCGGGGACGCTCTACGCGTCGGACCAGGTTCACCACTCGATCGCGAAGGCCGCGATCCTCGCCGGGTTCCCGGAGGAGAACGTAAGGCTCACCCCGTCCGACGGGACGTTCCGGATCCGGATGGACGCGCTCGCGGGACAGGTCGCCGCGGACCGCGCCGCAGGGAAGACGCCGTTCCTCGTCGTCGGAAGCGCGGGCACCACGAACACCGGCGCGGTCGACGACCTCGACGCGCTCGCGGACTTCTGCGCGCGCGAGCGTCTCTGGCTGCACGTCGACGGCGCGTACGGCGGCTTCTTCCTGCTCGCGGAGGAAGGGCGGCGCAAGCTCGCCGCCATCTCGCGCGCCGACTCGGTCGTGCTCGACCCGCACAAGGGCCTCTTCCTGCCCTACGGGACGGGCTCGCTGCTGGTCCGGAACCGCGAGACGCTGCGCCGCGCGCACGCTTTGTCCGCGGACTACATGCCGCCGATGCAGGACGACCCGGACCTCGTGGACTTCAACCTGATGTCCCCGGAGTTGTCGCGCGACTGGAGGGGCCTGCGCGTGTGGCTTCCGATCGCGATGCACGGGATCGGACCCTTTCGGCGGAACCTCGAGGAGAAGCTGGAGCTGGCGCGGTGGGCGACCGAGGAGCTTCGCACGATCGCGGGGATCGAGATTCTCGCGGAGCCGCAGCTTTCGATCGTCGCGTTCCGCCTCGCGCGGCCGGGCCTCGACGGCGACGCGGCGAATTCCTTGAACCGCGCCTTCCTCGAGGCGATCAACCGCCGCAAGCGCGTCTACCTCACCGGCACGATGCTCGGCGCGAAGTTCGCCCTCCGCATCTGCGTCCTCTCGTTCCGGACGCACAGGGACCGGATGCGCGCGGGCCTGGAGGACATCCGCGCAGCCACGGAAGAGGTCGCCAACGAACACGCGATCCGGCTGAAATAATCCCGCCCCCGGCGCTCCCTCGCTGGCCTGCTCCTTGCGATCGTGGTCGGCCGCAATGGTCGTCCACTTTTCTATCCAAGGAGATTTTCGATGAGGAAACGCGGTTCTATTCTTGGTCTCGGTCTGATTCTTCTCCTGGGTCTCGCCGCCGGCGCCACGGCGCAGACGACTTTCACCACGACCCTTCGCGGCGCAGAGGAAGTGCCCGGTCCCGGCGACCCCGACGCCAGCGGGTTCGCCACCATCACCATCCAGGGCACGACGATCACGTACTCGATCCTGGTCAACGGGATCACGACGCCGACCATGGCCCACATTCACAGCGGGGCGTTCGGGGTTGCGGGTCCGATTGTCGTCAACCTGAACCCCACGTTCGGCGCCGGGTGCACGAGCGGGACGGTCACGAACGTCGACCCGAATCTCATCAGCCAGATTCTCGCCAACCCGTCGGCGTTCTACGTCAACGTGCACTCGACCGAGTTTCCGAACGGCGCAGTCCGCGGCCAGCTCGGCAACGCCTCTCCGCTCGCGGGAGATCGGACGTTCTTCATTCCGGTCGCCGGCAAGCTGACCGGCGCCCGCAACGAGGAGTTCATCACGGACGTGCGGATCGTCAATCGGTCCACGGTCCCCGCGACGGTCACGATCGATTTCTTCGCCTCCTCCGCCGCCGCGCTCGCCGAACCGACGGCTACACAGACCGTCCAGGTCGGCGCGCAGTCGCAGCTCGTCCTGAACGACATCCTGGAGACCACTTTCCACACGACCGGAAGCGGCGCGCTGCGGATCTCTTCGGACCAGGACATCCAGGTCTTCTCCCGGATCCTGAACGACAAGCGGCAGGGGAACGGCGGCACGACCGGCCTCTTCGTTCCGGCGTCGACGCTCGAGGAGACCTGCACGCACGGCCTCCTTCCGTTCCTTTCGAGCGCGTCGCCTTCGGATACCGCGAACGGGGCGGGCTTCCGCACCAACATCGGCTGGTTCAACCCGAACGCGTTCCCGGTGACCGTCACGTTCTCGGCCCGGCACAACGACGGCAGCATCTTCGCGACGAAGACGGTGACGATCCCGGCGTACAGCCGCCTGCAGCTCGGCGTGTGGGAGTTGTTCGACTCCGTCCCGACCGGCGAACGGCGGATGGACGATTACTACGTCACCTACCAGACGACCGGCGGGACCGCCGTGATCTACGCGGCCGTCGTGGACAATCACACCGGCGACGGGTACTACACGACCGGTTCCTGCACGACCTTCTAACTCACTCGACCGTTGCACTCCGAGCCCGGCGGCCCCTGCCGCCGGGCTTTTTCGTCGTTTCCGTCCGGAAAAACCTTCCCCTTCCCGAGCCGTATCGATAAGGTCCCCTTTCTCGAGGAGGAGTGATGAAAACCCGGATCCGACCCATTCTCCTTTTACCCGGCCTGGTCCTCGGGGTCGCGCTCGTCGCGCCCCGCGAGGTCTCCGCTCAATCGAAGGCGGCCGCCGGCGGCTCGGCCTTTCAGGTGCCGGTCGACTACTACAAGCTGAAGAACGGCCTGAAGGTCGTGCTCTCCCGCGATACGACGGCGCCGACCGCGGTCGTCGCGGTCTACTACAACATCGGGTTTCGAATCGAGCCGCGCGACCGCACGGGCTTCGCCCACCTCTTCGAGCACATGATGTTCCAGGGATCGACGAACCTCGGCAAGATGGAGTTCGCCAAGCTCGTCCAGTCGAACGGCGGCGTGTTCAACGGATCGACGCGTTTCGACTTCACCAACTACTTCGAGATCATTCCCGCCCACACGCTCGAGACGAACCTCTGGGCCGAGGCCGACCGGATGCGCGGCCTCGCGATCACGCAGGACAACCTCACGAACCAGCAGGGCGTCGTGAAGAGCGAGGTTCGCGTGAACGTCCTCAACCGCCCTTACGGCGGCTTCCCGTGGCTCGACCTGCCGCAGTACGCCAATACGAACTGGTACAACGCCCACAATTTCTACGGCGACCTGAAGGACCTCGATGCCGCGACGCTCGAAGACGTCAAGAAGTTCTTCACGACGTACTACTCACCGAACAACGCCGTGCTCGTCGTCGTCGGCGACTTCGACGCCGCCCAGACGAAGGACTGGATCGAGAAGTACTTCGCGGGCCTTCCCGCGGCGCCGCAGCCGAAGGCTCCGGACGTCGCCGAGCCGCGCCAGACGAAAGAAAAGCGCGCGTCGAAGCCCGATCCGCTGGCGACGCGTCCCGCGCTCGCGATCGGCTACCAGATGCCGAAGCGCAATACCCCCGAGTACTACGCGATGGGCCTTCTCGACCAGATCCTGCTCCAGGGCAAGGACAGCCGTTTGTACGAAGCGCTCGTCCAGAAGAACGGTCTCACCGGAGACGTCGACGGCGGGATCAACCTGCTCGGCAACATGCACAACATCAACGGCCCCACGCTGTGGATCGCTTCTCTGTACCACGATCCGGACAAGACGCCGGACGCGATTCTGAAGGTCTTCGACGCCGAGATCGAGCGGCTGCGGACGACTCCCGTCGACGCGGCGACGCTCGACCTCGCGATCGTCAAGACCCGCTCCGCGCTCTACGACGACATGGAGGAATTATTCGGGTTCGGCCGTGCGGATCTGCTCGCGAGCTTCGCGCTGTTCGACGACGACCCCGGCAAGATCAACCGCCTGGAGCAGGAGTTCCGCCGCGTGACGCCGCAGCTCCTTCTCTCGACGGCGAAGGAATACCTCCGACCCACGAACCGCACGATCCTGACGATCGAGCCGAAGGCCGAGGCGAAGCCTGCGGCCCCGGCCCCGGAGAAAAAGTCATGATGATGAAGAGAGCTCTCGTCGCGACGGCCCTGATCCTTCTCCCGGCGGCCGGCGCATTCGCCCAGAAGCAGGCGCCGCCCGCGCCGGGTGCGCCGAAGAGCTTCGAGGCGCCGACCCCGACGAAGTTCCGGCTCGACAACGGCCTCGAGGTATCGCTCGTCCCGTATGGAACCGTTCCGAAGGTTCGCGTGGAGCTCGCGGTGCTCGCCGGCAACGCTTACGAGA
>JBKPMI010000122.1:0-4715 GCA_046732075.1 Acidobacteriota bacterium
GGCGAAACCGGGCGGAGACCCCGTTGTAGATGACGTCCACGCGCGCCGGCGCGATCCCGAAGTAGTCGACCAGGTCGCGCTTGCTGTTGTAGGACACGGTGATGATGCGGTCCGCCCGCGCCAGCGCGCGACGGACCATCACCCGCGCGTAAATGAGCGCCAGCCGGTTGGGCAGGAACTGCGGGTAGAGCAGGTGAATGATGTCGTGGATCGTGACGACCGCGCGGCTGGTGAGCGGGGGGAGCACGTAGTGGGTGGCATGGAAGAGGTCGAGCCGATCCCGGTAGAGGCGGAACGCGAAACGCGTGAGCTCGGCCAGGGAGTAACCGGGGGAGTCTTCCTCCACGATCTCGAAATTCGAAGGGAGGTCCGGCAGCGCCTCCCGGTCGGCCCGGCGGGTGTAGACGCGAAAGCGGTAGCGGTCGGCGGCGGGCTGCCGGGAGATCGCCTCGAGCAGGTTCCGGATGTAGGAGCCGATCCCGAAGTCGCGCAGCTTGCGCGCGTCGATGCCGATGGTCGGCGGAAAGCCCTTCATCCGTGCGCCCCGTTCGCGGCGCGGGCGAGGGCCGCGGCGGTCGTCTCGGCCGCCGCATCCCAGGTGAAGAGTCCCGCCCGGGCGGGACCTGCGGCGCGCAGTCGTTCCCGCTCGCGATCGTCCTCGAGCGCCCGCTCGATCGCGCGGTCGAGCGCCCCCACGTCGAGCGGAGGCGCGTAGAGCGCGGCGTCTGCCGCGACCTCCCGCAGCGCCGCGATGTCCGACGCGACGACCGGGGTGCCGCAGGCCATCGCCTCCGCAACCGGCAGTCCGAAGCCCTCCGCCAGCGACGGATAGACGAACGCCTCCGCCGCGCGATACAGGTCGGCCGCGAGCGAACGCGAGGCATAACCAGGCAGGTGGATCTTGTCGCGGAAGGGGGATCGCGCGATCCGGCGGTGGAGCGCCCCCGACTTCCAGCCGGGTCCGCCCGCGAGGACCAGGTCGGGGCGCGCCCTCCGCCGGGACCAGAGCCGCTCGCAGGCCGAGACCAGCGACTCCAGGTTCTTGCGGGGCTCGAGCGTGCCCAGGGACAGCAGGAACCGCCGCCCCGAGGCGAACCGGCGGCGCGTTCTCTCCGCGGCGGTCGAGTCGGCGAGCGGGAAGAAGCTCTCCTCGACGCCGTTGCGGGCGACCGCCACGCGCGAGCGGATCTCGGGATAGGTCGCCGAGAGCTCCTGCGCCGTGGTCTCGGAGACGCACAGAAAGCCGGCCGCGCGCTCGAGGGTTCTCTGCCAGAGAGGGAGAAACCCGATGAGCGTCCGGGCGCTGTGCCACTCCGGGTGCGTGACGGCGGTCAGGTCGTGGACGACCGAGACGAAGGGAACGTCCCCCCGCGCCGGCCCGATCGTGAGCGCTGCGAGGAGGACGTTCGCCTGCCAGGCAGCGGCGCGCGCCGGCAGCGTCGTCTGGAGCCAGACGGTCCCGAATCGATGTCCGTCGGCGTGGAGGGTGATTGCGCTCCCCGGCGCGGGAGGGTCCGGGATCGGTCGGGGCGTGAAGAGACCGACTTCCAGGGTGTTGCGCGCCGCCAGGGCGCGGGAGATCCCGCGGGTGTAGGTGCCGATGCCCGTGCTCTGCCCCAGAAGAGCGCGTGCGTCGACGGCGATTCTCATCGCGGACCCAAGCTATCAGAGGTTTGACTGGGGAACCGGAATCGCTAGAATCACCGGTTCCATGTCGAATCCCGGGCCCGTTCTCCCGCTCGAAGCGGTCGTCGAGGAGCCTCTCTCCTTCGAGTTCGAGATCCCGTTCACGCGGGAAGAGCTCGATCGCGAGCCGCTGCTCTCCGTTAGGCCCGCGCGCATCGCGGGGGAGGTCTCCCGCGTCGAGGGAGGACACGCTCTGACGGCCCGGCTCGCGTGGGACGGGGTCCTCGAGTGCAGCCGCTGTCTCGCCCCTTATGACTTCTCCCCGAGGGAAGAGTTCTCGCTCGTCCTCTATCCTCGCCAGTCGATTTCGGAGTCGGAGCTCTCGCTCGATCGAGAAGACCTCGACGCCCATTTCTACGACGACCCCAACGTTCCCGTCGCGCCGATCGTCGAGGAGCGCATCCAGATGGCCATCCCGATGAAGCCGCTCTGCCGTGAGGACTGTCTCGGTCTCTGCGCTCAGTGCGGCGCGGACCGCAACGTCGCTCCCTGCGACTGTGCGGTCGAGTTCGTCGACCCCCGCTGGAAGGCGCTCGAGCTGTTGAAGAAAGGTCAGGTGTAGTCCCATGCCCAATCCCAAACGGCGCCATAGCAAGGCCCGCCGCGACAAGCGCCGCGCTCACGACGCGCTCGCCCTTCCGGCGCTGTCGGAGTGTCCCAACTGCCACGAGCCGAAGGCGCCCCACCGCGTCTGTCCCCGCTGCGGCTACTACAAGGGAAAACAGACCATCAACGTTTAGCGGTAGCCGGTAGCCGGTAGCCGAAGCAAGAAGGGCAGCGGTCCTCGACGTTCGTGCTCCCGGCTTCCGCGCTCCCGGCTCCCGGACCTCGGGTCGCTATAATCCGCGGACCCGTGCTGCCTTCCTGGAGTCGCGGCTGATGCGCATCGCTGTGGACGCGATGGGGGGCGATCACGCTCCCCACGTCAACGTCGACGGCGCCGTCGCGGCGGCCCGGGAGTTCGGAATCCCGAGCCTTCTCGTGGGGAGCACCCCCCAGTTGAAGAAGCTCCTCTCCGACAGCGGCTATCGCGGCTCCGACATCGAGATCGTGGAGGCGAAGGAAGTCGTCACGATGGAGGATCCGGCGACGGCTGCGGTGCGCCGCAAGCGCAACTCGTCGATCCGGGTCGCGGCCGACTGCGTGCGCGACGGGCGCGCGGCCGGCCTCGTCTCCGCCGGCCACACCGGCGCAGCGATGGTTTCGGCCAAGATGGTCATCGGCACGATCGAGGGGGTCGACCGGCCGGCGCTCGCCGCGATCCTGCCCAACCTCTCGGGCCACTGCCTTCTTCTCGACGTCGGAGCGAACCCCGACGCGAAGACCCAGCACTTCAAGGAATTCGCGGTCATGGGCTCGATCTACGCGCAGCTCGCGTTCGGCAAGGAGAGCCCGACCATCGGGCTGATGTCGATCGGGGAAGAGGACACGAAAGGGACCGACCGCACGAAGGAAGCCTTCAAGGTCGTGAAGGAGACGGGGCTCAACTTCATCGGCAACGTCGAAGGTCGTGACGTGTTCGACGGAAAGGTCGACGTCATCGTCACCGACGGCTTCACCGGCAACGTGATCCTGAAAGTGTCCGAGGCGCTCGGGGAGATGGTCGAGAAGCTCCTGCGCGAGGAGATCAAGCGGACGCTCCAGGCGTCGGTCGGATTCCTGCTCTCGCGCAGCGCCTTCCGCAGCTTCAAGCAGCGCCTGGACTACTCCGAGTACGGCGGCGCGCCGATGCTGGGAGTGAAGGGATGCGTGATCATCTGCCACGGACGGTCGAGCGCGAAGGCGATCAAGAACGCGATCCGCTTCGCGGCGGAGTTCTCCCGCCAGCGGCTGGCCGAGAAGATCCAGTCCTCGATCGCGGACCTCCACTCGCGCGAAGCCTCTCTCGTGAAGGCATGAACCGCGCCCGCGTCATCGGCACGGGCGCCGCCGTGCCGAAAAAGATTCTCAGCAACGCGGACCTGGAGAGGCTCGTCGAGACGTCGGACGAGTGGATCACGAGCCGCACGGGCATCAAGGAGCGGCGCATCGTTTCGGAGGGCGAGAAGTTCTCGGATCTCTGCACGAAGGCGTCCGAGCTCGCCCTGAAGCGCGCCCACATGCGGCCCGAGGATCTCGACATGATCCTGGTCGGCACGATCTCGAGCGACATGCTCTTTCCGGCGACGTCCTGCCTCGTCCAGCGCAACCTGGGCGCGACCCGGGCGGCGGCCTCGGACGTCTCCGCGGCCTGCGTCGGATTCCTCTACGGCCTCCACCTCGCCGACGGCCTCATCCAGTCGAACAAGGCCGAGAACGTACTCGTCGTCGGCGGCGAGATCCTCTCGCGCTTCGTGGACTGGACGGACCGCTCGACGTGTGTGCTCTTCGGAGACGGCGCCGGAGCCGTCGTTCTCCAGGCGACGAAAGGGGACCACGGGATCCTCGGCAGCCGGATGAAGTCGAACGGCAACTACGCCGACTTCATCTGCATGCCGGGCGGCGGCTCGAACCATCCCGCCAACGACGCCAGCCAGATCGCGGAGAAGCTCCCCTACATCAAGATGAAGGGGAACGAGACGTTCAAGGTCGCCGTCAAGGCGATGGCGGACGTCACGTCGGAGCTCCTGACCGAGCAGGGATTCACGCACGAGCAGATCGACCTCTTCATTCCGCACCAGGCCAACGAACGGATCATCCGGGCGGTGGGCGAGAAGCTGAAGATCGCGCCGGGCAAGGTCTACACGAACATCGAGCGGTACGGGAACACGTCGGCGGCCTCGATCCCGATCGCCCTCGACGAGTGTGTCCGCGAGGGACGGATCCACGACGGGAACCTCGTGCTGCTGACGGCCTTCGGCGCCGGGCTCGTGTGGGGCTCCGTGCTCCTGCGCTGGTAGCCGGCGCTCCTTGGGAACCCTCGCCCTTCTCTTTCCGGGTCAGGGCTCGCAGTCCGTCGGAATGGGCCGCGCGCTCTACGACAGCTCGGCCGAGGGTCGCGCGGTGTTCGATGAGGCGGACGAGGCCCTCGGCTTCGCGCTCTCCCGCCT
>JBKPMI010000123.1:0-1673 GCA_046732075.1 Acidobacteriota bacterium
GTCAAGTTGATGGAGCCCGTCATGATCTTCATTCTCGGCGTGATCATCGGAGGAATCGTCATCGCCATGTACCTCCCGATGTTCACGTTGATCAGCAAGATCGGGTAGTTACGGGGTAGTTACGGAATCCGTCCGCGGATCGCGGATCTCCGCACTCCCTTCTCCGACCTCCGCCGACTCGCTCCGGCGATCGCTCGGATGGCTTTCCGCCGCGCGCATCGTCGTCCTGCTCCTGATCCTCATCTCCGCCGTCCTCGTGCAGGCGGGGTCGGGCGGCGTCGAGATTTCGTTCCTCTACCGGATCGTCGGGGCCGCGGTCCTGCTGTCGCTCTTCCATTGGACGATCGGCCGCCGGATTCCGGTCCGGCCCGACGCGTGGATCCAGATTCTGGGCGACCTCGCCATCGTCACCCTTCTCGTGTACTCCTCGGGGGGCCCCGACTCCGTCTTCACGTTTCTGTTCCTCGTGGTGATCGGAGCGGCGGGGTTCCTGCTCCAGCGAACCGGCGCAGTCGTCACCGCTTCGATCGCGACCGTCCTCTACGGCCTGATGGTCGAGCTCGTCGCGTACGGCCTGCTTCCCGTTCCTCCCTTCGCAGCGCTCTCGGAGTGGACGGGTCCGCGGGTCCGGTACAACCTGGCGATCACGGTCGTCGGGTTCCTGGGCGTCGCATTCATGGTGGCCTACCTCTCCGAGAAGCTCCTGTCGGCGCGCGAGGAGCTCGCCCGCCGGCAGAAGGCGCTCTCGAAACTCCAGCACCTGTACGGCAACGTCATCGGGTCGATGTCCTCGGGACTGCTGACGACCGACTCGCGCCAGCGGGTGACGTTCCTGAACCCGCCGGGGGGCGAGATGCTCGGGCTCGACCCGGCCGCGGTGACCGGCCGTTCCCTGGCGGAGCTCGACCTTCCCTTTCCGTGCGACTGGGACAGCATCCGGAAGCGCGCACGGGGGCGCCAGCCGTATCGGGCGGAGACGGAGCTCGTTCGCTCGGACATCCGGCGCATCCTGGGGTACTCCCTGCGCGTGCTGGAGGGCGCCGAGGGTGACGAGGGGACGCTCATCCTCTTCCAGGACCTGACCGAGGTGAAGAAGCTGGAGGGTCGCGCGCGCTTCAACGAGCAGCTGGCCGCGGTGGGCGAGCTCGCCGCCGGCATCGCCCACGAGATCCGGAACCCGCTGGCCTCGATCTCCGGCTCGGTCCAGGTGCTCTCGAACGAGCTCAACGTGGGATCGACCGAGCGCCGCCTGATGGAGATCATCGTCTCGGAGTCGAACCGGCTCTCCGGGATCCTGGAAGAGTTCCTGCGCTTCGTCCGGCCGCAGGAGAGGCGGGTCGCCGTCTTCGACGTCGCGAACACGGTCTCGGAGGTGATGGAGATCTTCCGGCTCTCCGACGAGATCTCCGACGCCCATCAGATCGAGGTCGACGTCTCCCCGCCCAAGTCGATGCTCTCCGGGGATCGCGACCAGATCCGCCAGATCATCTACAACGTCGCCAAGAACGCGGTGCGCGCGATGGACGCGGGCGGACGCCTGCAGGTCCACGGCCGCGAGTCGCGCGACCGCTACACGATCCAGTTCGTGGACACCGGCCGCGGAATGAGCCCGGACGAGCTCTCGCGGCTCTTCACTCCGTTTTCGACGGCGTTCGACGACGGCACCGGCCTCG
>JBKPMI010000124.1:0-9277 GCA_046732075.1 Acidobacteriota bacterium
CGCCGAAGAAGACGAGCTTGCGGCCGCTCTGATGGACGGGCCCGTCGCAGAAGAGCCAGAGATCGCCCGCGAGGAGCGCCGCGTTGTCGCGCAGGATCTGCGCGAGATGCGGGGAGCCGGCCTCCTCCTCCCCCTCGAAAAAGAACTTCAGGTTGACGGTGGGCGCGACGCCGGCGGCGCGAATCGCGTCGAGCGCCGCGAGCAGGCCGACGATGGGCGCCTTGTCGTCGCTCGCCGACCGGGCGTAGAGCATCCATCTCGGATCGACCGGTCCCGCGGGCGGCGCGACGTCCTTCCCTCCCGACTCCACGGGCCCGTCGCGAAAGACGGGCTCCCACGGCTTGCCCGTCCACTTCGCGGCGTCAACCGGCTGGCCGTCATAGTGCGCGTAAAAGATGACGGTCCGCCGGGCGCCCGGCGTGGGCAGCGAGGCGAAGACCGCGGGAGGCGCGCCCGGGGACTCGAGGAGCCTCGCCGTGATCCGACGCTTCGCGAACAGCGCCACGATCGAGTCCGCATTGCGCCGGATGTTCGGCGTGTCCGACGCGAGGTTCGGGATCGCGAGGAGCTGCGTGAGCTCGCGGAGAATCTCCGTCTCGTGGGCGGCGCGCCACGAGCGCACGCGCGGTGCGAGAGGGGGCGAAGCGGCCGAAACAAATGCGGCCGGCGACGCGAGCGCCGCCGCCAGAACGCTCGCGCCGAGACGCTTCACGGCTCCTCGAGGGCGGCCGGCGGCGGCGGGAGCGCGGGCTCCGGGGAGGGGATGACAACCGCCATCTCCGCGTCGCGGGGCTCGCGCCGCCCGGCGAGAAGAGCGACCGCGCCCAGGATCACGAGGATGACGACGGACCACCCGGCCGCCCGGTCCTGGGCCGCCGGCTGGGAGAGCAGCTCCACCGCGCGGTTCCCTCCGAAGAAGAGCGCCCCGAAAAGGATCCACGCCGCGGCGTGGTCTTTGAGCAACCCGAAGACGCAGAACGCGAGCCATCCCGCCGTCAGGACCTCCGGCAGAAACGCCGCCAGGAACTCGCCGGCGGACCGGGCGCCTCCCGGCGCGAGCGCGAGCAGGACCGCCAGTACGGCGAGGACGCGCCACGCAGGCCGGCGGAACGTCGGCTCCCGCCACGCGAGAGCGGCGACCGCCGCGAGGACCGCGAGGAGGAACGTGGCCGTCGACGCCGACCAGAATCCCCCGAACCCCGGAAGAGCCCGTTCGAGCGCGTGCGGCAGCGAGGGGTCCGGGTCGAAGAGCGCCGGGAAGCGGGCCGAGGCGACCGACGTCCATCGCACCAGGCCGGCGGTGCCCGCCGCCGCGATGAACGCCCGCAGGAAGGCGTCGCCGAGCGAGCCGCTGCGGCGCAGCGCCGCGCGCCACCCGGGCCGGGCGCCGGAGAGGAGGATGAACCCGAATCCGGCGAGGCAGACGAATCCGATTCCGGCGATCGTGAACGAGATCGCGGCGGCAGTCTGGAAGAGACCGAGTGGCTGCTCCGTGGGATAGGCGCGGGCCACGTTCGCGGCGGAGTTCGCGAGCGCGAGCGCAATCCCGACGAGCGCGACCGCCAGCGGGCCGACGAGGCGCCGCCACCGGAAGCCGCCGCCGCGGACGAGCCGGAGAAACAGAATGACGCCGAGCCCCACGAACGACCCGATCGCGACGATCTTCGCGGCGAGGAGGATCCAGTCCGCGATGCTGCGCCTCCGGTAGTCGCGCAGGTAGTTCTCGGGGACACGGATCGACGGAACGAGCGCGGCGAGCCGGGCCCCGTGGAAGACCGCGGTCAGCCGCGGCTTCGCATCCGCGACCGCCGATTTGCGGGCTTCCAGGACGACGGTCGTGTCCGTGCGCTTGGGCCGCGCCTGCGTGCCGACGTCGATGACCCAGTACTGGCGGACCGGGTATCCGAGCTTTCCCGCGGCCGCGAGAGCGCGACGCGGAGCGTCCGCGGCGGGAGCGGCGCCGGCGGGAGCCGCCTCCTCCCTCGGGTTCACGAACGCGACCACGCGGGCACGCTTCGCGTCGACGAGAACCTTCCACTCCTCCTTCTTCTCGGGCTGGAAGAAGCGCACGACCCAGTACCCGAGCGGAAGGTTCTCCCGCGCGAGTCGCTCGAATGCGGCCTCTCCCCCCTTCGCGAGGACGTATCGGGCGGCGGGCTCCGAGAAGCCCGGGATCCCGCCGTTCTCGGCCGGCTTCGCGCGCCGCACGTCCTCGTCGTCCGGGAAGCCGGTGCCGAGGTAGGAGACGCTGTGGAACCTCGCGGGATCGGCGCCGTTGGCGCGCAGGAACTTCTGGGCGATGTGCTCCGCGGCAGCGCGGCCGGTCGCGTCTTCCGCCAAAGATTGCGGCCCGCCGGTCGGCAGGAAGTACGAGCTCACGAGAACGACCGCCGCCGCGACCGCGAGGACGAGGGAGCGGCTCGACACGGGCCGCACCGCGGGAACGTCCTCCGGCGCGAGGAGAGCCGCCGGCGGCGTCGGGACGAAGCCTTCGTCGCCGTTGGTCAGGCCGATCTCCGGCGCGAACCCATTCTTCCGGAAGTAGAGGATCAGGGCCGCGGCGAGCGGCAGGAGGAGGATCCCCGCGGCGATCGCGCCCGAGACGACGTAGTACGCGTTGCCGGATCGAAGGAGGAGGAACGCCGTGTAGGTCGCGTCGACCGTGAAGTGCCAGACGAGCAGCGGCAGCACGCCGTAGCGCAGCAGCAGGATGCCCATCACGATCCCCGCCATCCCGACCTCGACCCCGCGGATGTAGAAGGGCTGGTTCGGATACGCCGAGTGGCCGAAGCCCCAGATGAGCGCGGGCAGCACCACCGCGATCACCCGGCCGGCGCCCAGCCGGTCGAGGAAGGAGATCGAGAACATCCGGCTGATGCCCTCCTCGGACACCGCCGGCAGGAACCCGATCAGGAGGACCGTGGCCCAGGGGAAGGCCGTATTCAGCATGTCGCTGTACGGAATGTCGGCCGGCGCCCACGCGCCGAGCCTCGCGGCGATCACGTAGAACACGGCCTGGTACGCGAAGAAGAACGCCGTCAACGCGTATCCGAGAAGGACCCCGAGGAAGAACCGCTTCGTGCGGATTCCGCGCCGCGAGAACATCCCGGAGAGCGAGAGTTGCTGCGGGAAGCGCTCGCGGTAGATCGGCTCGGCGCTGGCGACGACGACCGCGATTCCGGCGCCCGTGGCGATCGCACCCAGGATCGCAAAGACGAGCTCCCGGGTCAGGTAGCTCGACAACGGGCTGGTGGTCTCGTAGTCGTAGAGGCTGAGCGGGATCCCGTTCAGCGCGGAAAGGAGCGCCAGCACGGCGGCGATGCCGCCGAACGCGGCCACGAGCTTCCAGGGGACGTCGCGCCGCGAGATCTTGGCCACCAGCACGCCCAGCATCGCGACGAACGTCACGAAGAGTCCGAACGTCGCGAACGTCCCGGCGGTCTCGTTTTTCGACCGCAGCTTCCGATAGTCGCGCGACCAAGACTCCGGCACGTGGACGAACTCCCGGTATCCGATGACTTCCGAGCCCGCGACCGTCGTCGCGTAGCGGACCGTCGCCTCTTTCATCCGGAAGCCGGGCCGCTCGTCGACAAACGTCCAGTCGGTGCGCTTGGGGCGGGTCACCGGGGTCACCTCGATCGGCAGGAGCGAGTCCGGCCGAAGGCCGGCCTTTTCCAGGAACCGCCGCGAGATTTCGCGCGCCTGGTCCTTCGTCAAGTGGGCGCCGGGCGCGTCCTCCTTCCGGACGGACTCGTAGCCCGCAAGGTCGCCGCGCGGCGTGAGCTCGACGCGCTCCTCCTCCTTGACGGCGGACCGGAACCACCGCATCCGCCACCGCCAGACCTTCGCGTCCGTGCCGTAGTAGCGGGAGGCCTGCTCGAGGCCGAGCTCCCGCTCGAGGTAGACCTTCGGCTCGTCGTCCACGTCGAACCGTCCGGCGAATCGCGTCCCGTTCAGCGGCCGCTGCAGGTCTTGAAGGAACTTCTCCCCCCGGACGCGCGCCTCCGACCGGTTCACCCGGAACTCGATCGAGGCCTCCGGAAACGCGCGTTTGAAGAGCACGCCGGTGAGCGCGGCGCCGACCGCGATCACGGCCAGGCAGATCAGGATGAAGCGGCGATCCTTCCCGTCCAGTTTTTCCATCGAGACCTCGTGTTGTCGAACTATCCCACCAGGACGCTTCCGCCGTTGACGTTCAGGACCTCGCCGTGGACGTGCCGCGCCAGGTCGGAGAGCAGGAAGAGGATCGTTCCGGCCACGTCCGCGGCACTCGCCACCCGGCCCAGCGGGATGCTGCGCTCGATTGCGTCGCGTTCGTCCCGGTTTGCGAGGGTTTCGGCCGTCAAATCGGTGTCGACCCACCCCGGCGCCACGCAGTTGACCCGGATCCCGCGGGGCCCGAGCTCGGTGGCGAGCGACTTCGTGTAGGAGATCAGCGCGCCTTTGCTGGCGGCGTAGGCCGCGTGCCGCGCCTCTCCCCGCTGGGCGGCGGTGGAGGACACGAAGACGATCGCGCCCCCCTCCCGCTCGAGGTGCGGGATCGCGGCCTCCGTGACGACGTGCGCTCCGCGGACGTTGACGGCGAACGTCCGGTCCCAGACGTCCACGTCACCCGAACCCGCCGGGGCCTCCTCCCAGATGCCCGCGTTGTTGACGAGGCAGTCGAGCCGTCCCCAGGCCGCGACGACGTCGCGCACGAGTTGCCGCGCCAGCTCGGGGTCGGCGACGTCTCCCGCCAGGGCGAGAGCCTCCCCCCCGGCGGAGCGGGTCTTCCGCACGAAATCCTCGGCGTCGGCGTCGGACTTCCGGTAGCTCACCGCCACGCGCGCGCCGGCGCGGGCGAGGATCTCGGCGGTCGCGCGCCCGATGCCGCGGGACGCCCCCGTGACGAGGGCGCTCTTTCCGGAGAGATCGATCGCGACCGGCAAGGCGGTGCGTATCTTATGGTCGGCCGCCCGCGATCACGCTCCCGACGTAGGACGTGAGCGTCTCGAGAATCGGGGCGGAGTTCTTCAGCTGGACGTCGACCTCCGCGGCGCGCGCGAGAGCGCGGGCCAGCTCCGGCGCCGTGAAATGCGTCGCGTGCAAAGCGGCCTTGTACATCGGGTAGCCGTCCGCGCGGCCGCCGAACGGAGACTTCCCGAACGGCGGGAGCGGCTCGTCCAGCCAGGGCGCGACGCGATCCTTGTATCGGTCGAAGCTCATCCGCGGATCGAACGCCGGCGCGCCCTTTTCCGCGAGGCGCGAGAGCACGAGCAGCATCCGGCGGATCTCGTCGGCCAGCATCCCGAGAAAGATCTGCGGCCAGCGGTCGTCCTCCGAATCGAACGACCGTTTTCCGGCGTGGATCTCCCGTCCCGAGAAGAGACGCTCCAGGCGCGCCAGGGTCGCCGCGGCGTCGCGACGGCCGAGCGCGTCGAAGAAATCGTAGATGACCTCGGACGATTCGTCGACGACCTGCTCCCCGACGTCCGCCGCCCGGATCTGGCCCCCCTCGCCGGCCCAGTCGAGGAGCTTCTCGAGCTCGGCCGAGAAGATCGCGGGGTCCGAGTCGGTTCGCTCCCGGAGTCGGGCGATCGCAGCCGGCTCGATCCGCACCTCCTGCTCCTTCGCCCGCGCGAGCGCGAGGCGGCCGAGCGCAGCGTCGACCTCCTTGTCGCCGATCCGCACCTCGAGCAGGAGGCCCTTCCGGCCGATCTCGGCGAGGAGCTCGGCCTTCGCGGGGGGCGACGCCGCGGTCACGAGGGCGACGAGGCCGTCGTTGCCGCGCTCGAGCAGGAGCCGCAGCGTCGACAGAAGAGTCGCGCCGCCCGCGCCCTTCTCCTCGGGCAGCTCCCGGAGGAGCTCGGCGAGCGGCTCGCCCAGGTCCGGCCGCTTGACCTTCCGCGCGATCGCCGCCGCCGTCTCCTCCGGGTCCGTTCCCCGAGAGAGGTCGAGCGCCACGAGCAGGCGCCGGATGCGGCGGAAGGCTTCGCGTTTGCCGGCGGGCGAGCCCCTCGCCCAGGCCTCGAAGGCTGCCAGCGCGAGCTCGACCGGCGAATCCGTGCCCAGGAGCCGCGAGACGTCGATCTCGACGAGCCGCCGGGGCGAGAAAAGCGACCGGTTGAGGAGGGCCTCGGCGGCCGCACCGAGCGGGGCGTCGTCGGCGAAGCGGAGCACTTCGGCGCCTCCCGCGGAGAGGCGCTCGCGTGCCCGGGCGGCAGCTTCCTCCACGAAGAACGCGACCGTGCCGGTGATCGCGACCACGGGCGGCGCTGCGTCGAACGCAGGGACGGCTTCTTCCGAGAATTCCTTCTTCGGCACCGCGCCGAAGCTTACTGCGGGCGCCCGAGCGGCAGGATCGGGGGGTGCTCCGGATCGTCTTCGCCGAGGACGAAGATCGGATCCTGGGAGCGATTGTCGACGATCGCGGCGTACGTGAAGAGCGGCAGGAGCGCGCTGCCCTCGACCAGGCAGTAGGCGCTCTCGAGCGACTGGGAGACGTTCAGAGAGGCGAAGACGTCGTTCATCTGGAAGAACTCCCGCGGGGCGAAGAACCGCGTCGTCTGGCCCAGCGGGTTGCCGCTTCCGTCGAAGAGACGATAGGTGACGACCTGCGCGACGTCCGCCTGGTTGAAGACGCCGACGTTGACGCGCGAGCCGGTTGAAGCGTCGGGCGGGTGGGAGAGACCGTTCAGGACGGACGCGGGAGCGGAGCTCTCCGGCGGAACGCCCGGGACGAACATTCCGTACGTCGATTCGATGAGAGTCGGCGTGTACAGGCGGCTCGTGACGACGATCGGGGCGGTGGACACGAACTCCATCGCTCCGCCGGACAACGTCGAGTGGAAGAGCGACGTGACGATGTCGTCCCAGGCGAGCATCTGGCGCGGCGCGACGGTGAAGGCGCGTTCCCCGCAGTTCCCCTCGAAACAGGCGAAGCGGACGGTGACCTGCGCGAAGTCCTCCGCCGAAGCGTTCCAGACCCTCACGTCGCTCTTGAAGAACGTCCCGTTCGCACCCGGGAGGTGCGCCACTGCGGGAAGCGTGGTGTTGGCCACGAGGCCGCTCCTCGCGTCCGCGCCCGGGACGAAGATCGGATCCTGAGACGAGTTGTCGATCACCGACGCGTACGCGAAGAGCGAGTGGAAGCCGTCGCCGACCACGAGGCAGTAGAAGTCGGAGGTCCCCGCGGGGAGCGAGATGCGGCTGAAGATCTCGGGGTCGTTGACCTGGATCGAGCGGCGCGCTCCGACCGTCTTGAAAATCTCGCCGTGAAACCCGCCGGAGGCGCCGAAGAACTGGAACAGCACCGGCTGCTCGGAGTCGTTGGGATTGTAGACACCCACGTTCGTTCGGAAGAGGGGATCGTGGGTGAGCGAGGTCAGGACCGAGACCGGGTACGCCTCGTTCGGCTGCCGGCTCGGAACGTACATTCCGACCGTGGGTTCCTCCCGCGACGGGGTGTAGAGCCGGCTCGTCACCACGATCAGCTGGGCGCTGTCGATCTCGATCGCCCCGAAGGTCTCGGGCGCGTGGAAGAGCGTCCCCACGATGTCCGGAAAGAACCGCACCTGGCGCGGCGGGATCGTGAAGGTCTGGACGGCGTCGCCGCAGCTCCCGGCGGCGCAACGATACGTCGCCGTGACCGTCGCCTCGTTCTGCGCGGACCCGTTCAGGATCCAGACGTCGGAGTGGAAGAAGGTCGGCGGAAACCCGTGGAGCGACGCGACCGCCGGAAGGGTCAACCGGAAGTCCGAACTGTCGCGGTAGTCGAAGAGACCGGCGTCGGTTCCGGCATAAAGAAGCGGATCCCCGGAGGGCGGAATCAGGAGAGCGTCGACGAACCGGTTGGCGATGCCGTCGTTGAAGGCGCTCCACGTCCTGCCGGCGTCCGTGCTCCGGAAGACCCCCGAACCCGGTGTTCCGATAAAAAGGACGCCCGGATTCGCAGGATCCTGGATCAAAGCGCGAAACGCCGCACCGTTCGACGGAGGAAGGCCGGTCCCGATCGGAGACCACGTCTGCCCACCGTCGTTGCTCACCACGAGATTTACACCCCTTTGGCCGTAGAGCGCTCCCGGAACCGCCAGAAGGATTTCATCGACGGCGGCGCTGCTCACCCGTACCCAGCTCGTACCGCCGTCGTCGGTTCGGTAGAGCTCTCCACCGCCGAGTGTTGCAAAGAGGCGGTTCGGCACGACCGGATCGAGTGCCAGAGAATAAACGTTCTGCGCGATGATCCCGAGCCGATCGCTGATCGAGGCCCAGGTCGCTCCCGAATCCGTAGTTCGGAAGATGCCGGACGCCGCAAACGCCACGTAAAGCGTGCCGGGATTCGCCCGGTCGAGAATAGCCGCGCTCACGTAGGGCAGGGCACCCGGCTGGAGAAGCGTCCAGCTCTCGCCGCGATCGACGCTCTTCAAGAAGCCCACCCCGTACGCTTCGGCGTAAACGACATCTGGATTCACCGGATCGAGAAAGAGGTTTTGGACAAACCGTCGTGGGAATTCCTGTCCGGGGATTTCGAACCGGCGCCACGTCCGCCCCGCGTCGTCGCTTCGGAAGAGTGCTGGGCCCCCGACGTAGATCCGGCTCGGGGACCGCGGATCGATGGCAATCGCGCTGATCGCCACACCGGAAAGGTCCGGACTCGTCAGCCTCCAGCTCGCAGAACCGGCGGCGGCAGAAGAAGCCGCGATGCCGCTCGCCGTTCCGACCGCCGCTGCGACGAGAACTCCAGCGATGACCGCACGTCTGAGAAAGCGCACGGGGTTAATACGGTCGCAAAGGACATGCCGTCCGTCGAAGCGGACGACGGGCAACCTCTCCCTACCCCTCGAGCAGCCCCTTCTCGGCCAGCTCCTGGCAGTCAACGCAGTGCGGCGTCCACGGAACCGCGACGAGACGTTTCTCGCCGATCACGGCCCCGCAGTTCACGCAGTACCCGTACGTCCCGTCGTCGATCCGGCCGAGGGCCTCGTCGATCTGGAGAACCACGGTCCTCTCGCCGTCCGTCAGGGAGTAGAGGAATTCACGCGTGTAGGAGGAGACCGCCTTGTCGGCGATGTCCTGCGTGGACTCCTCGGTCGTCTCCTCTTCGGCGCTGCGAGTCTTCGCAATCTCCGCCGAGAGGCTCGACTTCTTGTCTTCCAGGAGCCGGCGGTATTTCTCCAGCTCTTTCTTGTTCATCTTGACCGGCTTGGCCGCAGTCGAAGGCATCGCGTTGACTCTCCTTTTTTCTCGCGCCCCTGCACTAGCAAACGAGGGGCCAAAATCGAGTCGCAGATTGTTAACC
>JBKPMI010000125.1:0-2791 GCA_046732075.1 Acidobacteriota bacterium
GATCGTTACGTCGCGATCTTCGGCGGTGGGTTCGACCGGGAGCGCCTCAATCGTCGCGGCAACTGGCTTTACATGATCGACATCGAGACCGGCAAGGTTCTCTACCGAGCAAATTCCAGCTGTGGAGTCAACTCCGGCGCGGCCGGATGTTCGCCCGTCTGGTTCGCTTCGATTCCGTCGGAGCCGGCCGCCATTGACGCGACCGGCGATGGATACCTCGACCTGATCTACTTCGGTGACCAGAAAGGACAACTCTGGCGGATCGATCTGTCGGATCTTCGGATGGGTTCCGCGCCGGCCAGCCGCTGGCAGACCCAGATCGATCCCTCCGCCGGCTCGCCGCAGCCGTTCCTCGTCTTCCAGGCGCCGCAGCCGGTCGCCCCGGCCATCGATCCCTTCTATCCGATCTACTACCGACCGACGGCGGTTGCCCTCGGCTACAACGTCAATGGGAAGCCGGCCCTCGGCCTTGCCTTCGGAACCGGTGACCGGGACGACATTCTTTCGAAGACCTACACGGGAAGCCTCGCCTTCAAGCAGCGCTTCTACTACGTGGTGGACAAGGCGAACACCACGACGCGGACCGAAAGCGATCTCCTGGACATCACGTCGCCAACGGCCGCGAGCACGACGACGGTGCCGGACAACGGGTGGTTCATCGAGCTCGTGCCCGGCGAGCGGGTTATTACCGACTCGATTTCGATCGCCGGAGTCATCTTCTTCCCGACGTTCAATCCAAACTCGGTCGTTACAGGTCCGAACACATGCCTAAACTCGAACAAGTGCCTGAGCGCCGGAGGAACGGCAAGGCTCTATCGGGTGAACTACGCGACCGGCAATCCGTACCTCGGCGCGGACCGCGGAGAAACACAGCAGTTCGGCGGTTTCCTCTCCGAACCCGTGCCCTTCGGGTCCAAGGATCAGACGCAGAACATCTTCTACACGACCGAGAACACCGTGAAGACGGAGAACGCGCCCGGCGGAAAGAAGACCTCCGTGAAGGGGTGGAAGGAGCGCTCCCGCCGACCCTAGCGGGGAGCGCGGAAGAGGCAAAAAGGGCGGCTTCGGCCGCCCTTTTCTTTGGTTTGGGTCAACGCTGAATCGCTGAATTGGGGTCAGGCCTGAATCGCTGAATGCAGCCATTCAGCGTTGACCCCTGGGGCTACTGGGGTTACGCGCTCTCGGCCGTCTTCCTCTTGCTGTGGTCCAGGATGCGCTTGCGCACCCGGACGGCCGCGGGAGTCACCTCGACTAACTCGTCGTCGTTGATCCACTCGATCGCCTGCTCGATGGTGAGGAGACGCGGCTGGTTGAGCCTCACGGCGATGTCGGCGGTCGAGGCGCGCATGTTGGTGAGCTGCTTCTTCCGGCAGGGCTGCACGACCAGGTCGTTGTCCTTGACCTGCTCCCCCACGATCTGTCCCCCGTAGACCGCCTCTCCCGGCTTGACGAAGAAGGTTCCCCGGTCCGCCAGCTGGTCGAGCGCGTACGCCGTGACGTCCCCGCCCTCCTTGGCGATCATCGCGCCCCGCTTGCGGTTCGGGAGCGGACCGCGGTGGGGACCGTATTCGTCGAAGAGGTGGTTCAGGAGTCCCGTGCCCCGCGTCAGCGAGAGGAACTCCAGCCGGAAGCCGAGGAGGCCCCGCGACGGCACGGTGAACTCGATGCGCGTGCGGTCCCCGTGGCGGCCGATGTGGCGGAGCTCGCCCCGCCGTTCTCCGACCGCGGCGATCAGGGGACCCGTGTACTCCTCGGCGCAGTCGATGACGAGCTCCTCGTAGGGCTCGAGCAGCTCTCCGTTCTCTCCCGTGTGCAGGATGACCTGGGGACGGCCGAGCGCGAACTCGTAGCCCTCGCGCCGCATGGTCTCCGCCAGGATCGAGAGGGACAGCTCACCGCGCGCCAGCACCAGAAACGCGTCGGCCTCCGGCGCCTTCTGAAGCCGCACGCCGACGTTGCGTTCGAGCTCCTTCTCCAGCCGCTCGAGCAGGTGCCGGCCGGTCACGAACTTCCCGGACCTGCCGGACATGGGAGAGTCGTTGGTGCGGAACTCCATGGAGAGCGTCGGCTCGTCGACGCGGATTCCGGGAAGCGGCGCCGGATCCGCCGGGTCGAGCAGCGTGTCGCCGATCTCGATGTCGGGAAGCCCCGAGATCATGCAGATGTCGCCGGCGGAGACTTCGTCGACCTCGACCTTTTCGATGCCCTGGAAGAGCTGGATCTTGCCGACGCGCCCGCGATGGCCGACGGCGCCGTCGGGACGGACGGCCGCGAGATCGTCGGCCCGGTGAAGGGTGCCGGAGAAAACGCGTCCGACCGCCTGCCGGCCGACGTAGTCGGAGTACTCCGTGTTGGCGACGATCATCTTGAACGGACCCTCCCCGATCGCCGGCGCCGGGATGTGCTCCAGGATCGCGTCGAGGAGCGGCCGCAGGTCCCCGGAGGTCGCCGTGGGATCCGTGCTCGCGAAACCGAGGCGCCCGGCGCCGTAGAGCACCGGGAAATCGAGGTGATGCTCGAGAGTGGCGAGAGACAGGAAGAGGTCGCGGATCTCCTCCTCCACTTCCAGCACGCGGGCGTCCGCCCGGTCGATCTTGTTGATCAGGACGATCGGCCGCTTCTCCCCTTCGATCGACTTCTTGAGGACGAACCGCGTCTGGGGCAGCGGCCCCTCGGAGGCGTCCACGAGCAGCAACACTCCCTCGACCATCGTCAGGATGCGCTCGACCTCCGACCCGAAGTCCCTGTGCCCCGGAGTGTCGACGATGTTGATGATGGTGTCGCGATAGCG
>JBKPMI010000126.1:0-9340 GCA_046732075.1 Acidobacteriota bacterium
CCTTTCTCGAGCTCGAGTCGGATGTTCGCGTAGTCGCGGGCGGCCTCGATCGTGAACGGCAGGATCTCGAATGGTTCGAGAAACGCGTCCACGCTCGAGCGGGTCTCCCGGGGTCGACTGCTTTTTGCCGCCTCGAACCACAGCTCCGCCACCGTGATCGCGCTGATGCCGAAGTCGTCGGGGCCGTGCTCCTGAAGTTTGCGGAGGACTTTCGGTTCCCGCTTGATTGCGTAAACGCAGGTATTCGTGTCGAGAAGGTAGGTCACTCCTCGTCGAAGGAGACCCGGGAAGTTCCCGACGGAAGGGGATCCGGCGCCTCGAAGTCTTTCGGGACCCTCCTCCAGCTCGCCCAGTAGCGGGGGGGCCACGACCTCTGCTCGAGCGGCTCGAGGATCACCTTCTCGCCCGACCGCCGGATGTTGACCTCCTCGCCCTTGAAGCGGAACTCCTTTGGCAGTCGGACGGCCTGGCTCCGGCCGTTCCGAAACAGCTTCGCAGTCGCCATGGTCGATACCAGTATATATCCCGCCCCGAACCGTTCCCTTCGGCCCTTTTCCCGGGGTTGACTCCCATACCAACCGGTTGGTATGGTCCCGGAATGCCCGAGAAAGGCCCGGCCGCCGCGGTAACACCGATTGCACCCCGCCCGGGTTCCAAGACCCGGTTCCTCGACGCGGCGATGCACGTCCTTCGCGCCAAGGGATACGAGGCGACCACGATCGACGACGTCTGCGAGGCCGCGGGCCTGACCAAGGGCAGCTTCTTTCACCACTTCGACAGCAAGGAAGACCTCGCGCTCGCCGCGGCCGATCACTTCGCGGCGATGGCGGATCGCGCGTTCGCGGCGGCGCCCTACCAGCGCATCCGCGATCCTTTCGACCGGCTGCTCGCCTACGTCGATTTCCGCGGCGCGATCCTCCAGGGCGACCTCCCGGACTACACGTGCCTCCTGGGCACGCTGGTCCAGGAGGTCTACGACACGCACCCCGCGATCCGCGCCGCCTGTGAGAGGCACATCAGCGCGCACGCCGCGGCGGTCGCGCGCGACGTCGCGGAGGCGAAGAAGCGCTATGCGCGCAAGGCTCGTTGGAACCCGGAGAGCCTCGCGCTCTTCACCCAGGCCGTCATCCAGGGCGCCTTCGTGCTCGCCAAGGCGAAGCACGGGCCCGAAGTTGCCACGAAGTGCCTGCGTCACCTGCGCCGATACCTGGAAACCCAGTTCGACCGAAACCCGGACTAAAGGAGGTTCGAGATATGGCCACCATCACCGAAACCCGGACCCAGACCGCGAAGATCGTTCCCCACCTCTGGTTCGCCGATAAGGCGATCGAGGCGGCGAACTTCTATACGTCGCTCTTTCCCGACTCGAGCGTCGAGGAGGTCACCAACGCACCCGCCGAATCCCCGAGCGGCCCCCCCGGCTCGGTCCAGATCGTCGAGTTCACGCTCGCCGGCCAGCCGTTCATGGCGATGAACGCGGGTCCGATGGACCCGTTCAACCACGCGATCTCGTTCATCGTGAACTGCGACGACCAGGCCGAGGTGGACCGGCTGTGGGACGCGCTCGGAAAGGGAGGCACGATCGAGCAGTGCGGCTGGCTGAAGGACCGCTACGGCGTCTCCTGGCAGATCGTGCCGACCGTCCTCGGCGAAATGATGAAGGACAAGGACCGCGCGCGCGCCAAGCGCGTCATGGAGGCGATGCTCCAGATGAAGAAGCTCGACATCGCGGGCCTCGAAAAGGCCTACGCCGGACGATAGGAATCCCCGGTTTCCAACCCAGAAAGGAGCCGACCATGCCAACGGAAAAGAGAACGCAATCGAAGACGCCGGATCGCAAGCCGCACCCCGGCAAGTTCGTGTGGTTCGAGCACGTGTCGCGCGATGCGAAGAAGGCGCAGAAGTTCTACGACGAGGTCCTCGGGTGGAGGGTCGAGCCGTTCCCGATCGGCGACTCCACCTACGAGACGATCCTGGCCGGCGACACGCCCGACACGATGATCGGCGGCTACACGGAGCCGGCGAGCGGCCGGCAGGAGCCGCACTGGATCTCGTACGTTTCGGTCGAGGACGTCGACCGGGCCGCGAAGGCCGCCGCCGCGAACGGCGGGAAAGTCATCGAACCTCCGCACGACCTCCCGGGCGTCGGCCGCGCCGCCCGCATTGCGGACCCGCAGGGCGCGGAGCTGTTCGTGTTCCGGAACGATACGGGGGACCCGGCGGACACGCCCGCGACCGAGCCGCCGCCGGCCCGCCGCTTCTTCTGGAATGAGCTCCACACCACCAACCCCGAGAGCGCCGTGGCGTTTTACGAGAAGGTGTTCGGGTTCACGCGCCAGACGATGGACATGGGTGCCGCCGGCAACTACTACATCCTGGCGAAGGACGGCGTGAGCCGCGCCGGCGTGACGGGGCATCTCCCGAAGGGCGTGTCGCCGCACTGGCTTCCCTACGTCGAGGTCGACGACCCCGACGCCACGATCGCGCGCGCGAAGAAGCTCGGCGCGAAGATCCCGGTGTCGCCGGAGGACATCCCGGGCGTCGGCCGGTTCGGCATCCTGGAGGATCCGACCGGGGCGGTGCTCGCTGTCATGAAGGCGCAGCCGCGCGAGGCCGGCCACTAGAGCCCGTACACGGAACGGGGACAGATCTATTTTTCGGGACCCGGCAGAACCCACGGGATTTCGAAAATAGATCTGTCCCCTTTTTTTCTCCCGCTCGAGTATGCGACGGAAGTCGAATGGACCGTGCACGAGGTATGCAGAGGAGGAGTGGTGGGAGGTTCGATGTTGTTCCGTGCCAATCCTCGCAAGCCGGTTCTTCTCACGCGGGAAGACTGGACGCTTCTCGTCCTGGCAACCGCGAAGCGCAGCCTTCTTCCGATCCAACTCCAGAAATCGCTCTACCTGCTCGGGCAGCAATTTCCGCGGCTGACCGCCGGGGCGTTTTACTCCTTCCGTGCGACCACTTCGGGACAGTTCTCGAACGAGGTATCCCGCGATGCGAACCTGCTCGCGATGCTCGGGCTCGTCTCGAGCGAGGTCCCCGATCCGGGCGGGCGCCGGTACGGTTTGACGCCGAAGGGACTCGAGCGCGGTCGCGAGCTCGAAACCCGGGCGGACCCCGAGGCAATCCAGTTCCTCCGCCGCACGGTGGCGTGGGTTCGGACGAGATCCGCCGAGCAGCTCTTGAACGGTCCGGCCGAGCCCGCGACCCCAGCCCCCCCGTCGGCGACCAATCCCGCCCTTCTTAGGCGCCGTTAGACGTGCGTCCGGTGGCGTGCGCGCCACTCGACCGTGTCCGCCGTGAAACCTTTGGTCTCGGCCGCCTATAGAAGAACCAGGAGGACCCATGAATCTCTACGGACCCAGGGAGCTCGCCGACTCGATGCGCACCGTGCGCAAGAACACGATCCGGATCGCCGAGGACATTCCCGAAGACAAGTACGGCTACCGGCCGACGCCCGACAGCCGCTCCGTGGCCGAAACGCTGGTGCACATCGCGATGCTGGGGCGTTCCGCCCACTTCCTCCACGAGGAAGACCGGCGCGCGTCGCTCGAGAGCTTCGACTTCGGAACGCTCGCCAGCCGGTCGCAGACGGAGGAGACGCGGCCCCGCTCCAAGAGCGAAATCATCGAGCTGCTGCGAACGGAAGGGGAGCGCACGGCACTGTGGCTGGAGGGACGTCCCGAGAGTCAGCTGGCCGAACAGGTGCGCCAGAGAGGCGGTGTTTCCCGGTCCCGCTTCGAGATGCTGCTCGGGACGAAAGAGCACGAGATGCACCACCGGGGCCAGCTCATGGTGATCGAGCGGCTGCTCGGCATCGTGCCGCACCTCACGCGAGACCGGCAGGCCGCACGCGAGGCGGCCGCGAAGGAGCGGGAGGCGACGGCGGCGCGTCCGACCGCCTGACGATTTCGGGGCTGGCGAGGGGCAGGACGGGGCGGCTCTCGGAGCCGCCCCGCGGCAATGGTGGGAGTTCTAGCGGTTGTCCGCGTCCTGCGGGATCGAAGCGAAAACCACGGGGTTGACCGGGGTAAAGAAGCCGCTCAGCACCCAGGCGCGCTGGCTGGGCGCGAACCGGGGCGCCAGTAATCCATCGTTCAGCTCGCGCGTGACCGCGAACCGGTCGAACTGCGTGGCGGGAATGTAGAGACGCTCGTTGGGCATTCCGTCCGATTCGTCCTCCTCGTCGGCTTCTTCGAACGCGAGCACGCCGTCTCCGTTCTGATCGATCCGCGCGACCTCGGCCGCGTACGCCTTGAAGATGCGCTGGTTGAGGTCGGTCACCAGAGGCTCGAACGAGTCCAGGCGGACGTAGGCGTCGAGCAGGATCTCGTTGGCCAGCCCGCTCGGAACGAAGCGGTTGCGCGTCTCGAGATGCTCGGCGTTCTCTTCCTGCGGGCAGTCGAGAGAGTCGAGGCTGTTCTCCGGCGCGCGGTCCGGGTCCCGGGGATTGTCGGGGTTGTCGCCATAGAGGATCGGGTTGTTCCCACCCGTCGGCCCCGGACCGGTCGGACCCGTGCCCGCGGGGCCGGAGCCCGGAACGACCGAGCTCAGGAACGCGACCTTGCCTTGCGCGAACGAATTGCCCAGGCCGCCGGTGAAGGGAAGCTCGTACTGCGGGAACACCCAGTCCGTGTAGGGATTGAACTCCCAGTAGGAGTGGCAATCCGCCTGTTGCAGACAGTTGTATGCCCCCATGCTCAACTGGATCGGGACGAGGTTCGATTGACTGTCGGGAAAGTGATCTCCCGCGTTGGGGAAGCGGACGGGGTTGCCGTCGGCCGTGAAGAGCTGGCCCGGCACGTTGTGGTGACCGCCCAGCAGGGCAACCTTCGTCGCGTCCCCGGCGGTGATCGTTCCGAACTGGGCGTGTCCGTCGGCCCGGGGAGCGGCGACGGAAGGAACCTCGAGATCGTGGATCATCCACCCTTCGTACCAGCCCGACTCGTTGTTGATGACGAAGAGGCCGGAGACGTCGGTGAAGATGTCGATGAACGCGCCGGGGTCGTTGGGGTCGGTCGGCAGGCCGGGCTTCGGCTCGACCACCAGGCGAACCGAAGCGAGCGTCGGCAGGCCGCGGTTGGCGCAGTTCGCGCCGGTCGGAATCGCGCCGTCGTTGATCCCCGGGATAGTGGCGGTGAACACGTTGGGCTGGAAGTGATCCGTGTCGAGCAGGAAGTAGCCGAAGAGGCGGCTCGGCGTGGGCGCTTCGGAGAACACCGTCAGCGGAAGGAACGTATGCGGCCGGCGCGCGAGATCGATGATCCGCTGCTTCAACGGCCCCGGCAGGTTTTTGATGTCGCCGCGCTCTTTCAAGCTGTCGGCGTTCGGGTGCTCGTTCCCCTGCGCGCGCGCTTCGTGCGGCGCAAGGGCAATCGCGAAGAGGATGAGAACGAAAAGGACGAGGGGTCTTACCCGGGCGGTCATGAAGTCCTCCTGGAAGTGGTGGGACGTAAGTGGCCCGCCCGAACGATGTCAGCGCACTGCGCTCGTCGCGCGACTTTTATTTCGCGCTAACAAGCCCCGTTGTTAACGGCGTCTTAAGCGGAGTGAGAAAGAGGCGCTATGTCGCGACGCGCGCGACCGGATCCGGCGCGCGATCGGACCGACTCGCCAGAAACCCGGGTTTGAAACGCGACGAGCGGATCGAGCGCGGCCTTCGCGCGGTCCTCGCGGCGCTGGGGAAGAATCCCTCAGGCTGATTCAGGCCTCCCTCTTTCGCGCGCCGAGGATGCAGGCCACGAGCGAGCACGGGCGATCCGTGTTGTTCCGCCACGCGTGGCGGACGCCGTTCTGAACGACGGTGTCGCCGGCCCGGAGGTGCACCTCCTTGCCGTCGTCCAGCTCCAGAGAGACCTCGCCCGACAGGATGTAGATGAGGTCGATCGTCGCGGTCGTGTGCAGGCCGGTCTGATCGCTCTCCATGTGCGCGGCGCGTCCGGGAAACTTCTCCTCGAGCTCCCGCATCGCCTCCGGGTCCGCGCTTCCGGCGGACGCCGTCGTGCGCGGCGGCACGGTGAAGACGATGAACCGGACTCCGTCCGGAGGAGGAAAGTGCGCGGGCGCGTGCATCGGGTGGCCGTCGTTTGGAACGACCGGCGGCGCATCGAAGCTCCAGAGCCGGTGCCAGGCATAGCCAGGCACGGCCCGCGCGGTAAGGGGGGAAACGGCCGAGTCGCTGATGACGACGCTCCGACCCTGTTCGTCGACTCCGGTCACGACACGACGGACGTTGTTCATGAGTCGGGAAAATATCGCTCTATCGACTCCGGATCACGAGCAGCGCCGCGATCGCCAGGAACGCGGCCAGCGCCGCCATCGCCAGGGGGCTCAGGGTCGGAACCCCCACGGCCGCGGTGGCGCACTGGTTCGTGACGTCGACCGACTCGAACTCGCTGAAGGTGATTGGCAGGGCGCCGGCGACGGTCACGGTGCCGGACCCGGAGGTCACGCACGCGCCCTGCGCATCGACCGTGAGCGCGTCGGCCGTGGTCTGCGTTCCCCCGATGAGATTCTGGGACGTCCCCGGGAGCCCCACGGTCGTCACGTGGTCGTCGCCGCCGAGTGCGTTCAGCGCGATCGCTTCGACGTTGCTGGCGTCCATGACGATCGAACCCACGTCGCGCGTGAGGCGGAACCCGGCGTTCAGGGCGGTCACCGTAAACAACTCGTTCCCGGCGGACCCGTTGAAGATCAGGGTGTCGTTGCCCGCCTCTCCGAGCAGGCCGTCGCTTCCGTCCCCCGGATTCCAGATGAAGGTGTCGTCGCCGTCCCCTCCGACTTGATTCGGCTCGTTGCCGGGACCTCCGGTGATCGTGTCGTCGCCCGCGTCGCCGTTCATCAGATCGACGCCCGCCAGCCCGACGATCGTGTCGTTTCCTTCGCCGCCGGCAATGACGTCGGCGTTCGGGCTGCCGGTCAACGTGTCGTTGCCGTTGCCTCCGCTCACGAGGAATTCGACTGCCGGGTTCGCCTGGGCGGAAGCGTTGGCCGTGTCGTTGCCGTCGCCCATGAAGAACGTGACCGATTCGACGTTCGCCACGCCGGTCAGGTCGCCGACGGTGGCGGTGTCGTCGCCGCCGAGCGCGTTCAGCCGGATCGCCTCGACTTCCGTGGCGTTCATCACGATGCCGCCGACGTCGCGCGTGAAGCGCAAGCCTGCGCCCTGCGCGCTCACCGCAAACACCTCGTTGCCGGCCGAGCCGTTGAAGAACATCGTGTCCCGGCCGGTGCCGCCGACCAGCGTGTCGCTGCCGTCGCCCGGGTTCCAGACGAAGGTGTCGTCGCCCGCGCCTCCCACCAGGGTCTCGTTGCCGGGACCTCCATTGATCGAGTCGTCCCCGGCCCCGCCATCGATCGTGTCGATTCCGCCGAGCCCGCTGATCGAATCGTTCCCCTCCTCGCCGTGAAGCTCGTCGGCGCCGGCGCCTCCAATGAGCGTGTCGTTTCCGAGGCTCGCAAAGACCGTCAGCGACACCGCGGGACTCGCCTGCGCCGAAGCATCCACGCTGTCGTCGCTGTCGCCCAGGACCGCTACGACGGACGTGAGGTTCGCCACGCCCGTGAGATCGCCCACCGTCACGGTGTTGTTGCCGCCGAGCGTGTTCAGCTCGAGGGTTTCGACTCCCTCGACGTCGATCACGATGTTACCGACGTCGCGGGTCAGGTCGAACCCGGCACCGTCCGCGGTAACCGTGAACACCTCGGCTGCCGGCGCGCCGACGAAGGCCAGGACGTCGCTCCCGCCGCCGCCCTGGATCGTGTCGCTGCCGTCTCCCGGCACCCAGGTGAAGACGTCGTCGGCCGCTCCGCCCGACATCCCGTCGTTCCCCGGACCGCCGCGAATCACGGCGCCGAGCCCGCTCCCGGTCAAAGTGTCGTTTCCGGCGCCGCCGTTCAGCGTCACGGGCTGCGCGCCGCCCGCCGCCAGCTGCGTGAATGCCGCGGCCGTCACTCCCGTGAGGTTGATCGTGTTGTCGAACGCTCCGGTCGCGTTCACGTTCAGGAGCGTCACGGCCGCGCACGCCGTCGTGTAGGTGGTGGGAGAACCGTCGTCGACGACGCGTACGAAGCCTCCGGAGCAGTCCACGCTCACGGCGTCGTTCGCGTCGATGGAGACTAAAAAGGCCGCGGTGTCGCTCACGACCACCGCGGCATGGAGGAGGGTCGGAGAGAGAGCCAGGATCCCGATCGTGATGAGAATCCGGGGGAGGGTTCGCGACATCTCGTCTCCTCGTGTTGTCAAGAGCGGCGGGACTGTACGGCAGGCCCGCCCCACACCCGGGGAAATAAGGTCCTGTTAACGAGAAATCTCCGCAAGCCGTGCATTGAGCTCTTCGATCTCGCGGTGCAGCTTCTGAACCTCGTTCAGGAGCAGCGCATTGACCAGGTGGTAGCGCACCGTCTCGGGCTTTCCGTCACTGTCATACACGACCAGGTCCGGATAAACCTCGGCCACGTCCTCGGCGATGAGACCGTACTGGGTCAGCCCGGCCGGATCGATCTCCGGCTTGTAGCGGAACGCGACCGGCCGAAGCTTCATCAGGCCGTCGCTGTCTTCTCCGATTTCCCGGATGTCTTCCTTGACGCGGCGCGAGGACGTCACGGTGCCGAGCTTTCCGGTTGCCGTGACGAAGACGGCGACGCCTCCGGGGCTGGTCGCCCCGGCGATCCCGGAGATGAAGGTCGCCGTCTGCTTTCCGGCCGTCCCGATGCGGATCGTGCCCGATTCCGCGGCGGCGCCGGGATTCCCGATGCAGATGTTGTCGTTTCCGGTCGTGAGGTCCTGGCCTCCCTCGGCACCGATCCCGATGTTGTTGGAGCCGGTCGTGCTGCCGAGCGCGGTCGCGCCGACCGCGGTGTTGTTGTTTCCCGTTTCGTTTGCGAAGAGCGCGAGCCTCCCCGCGGCGGTGTTGAAGCTGCCCGACACGTTGTTGGTGAGCGTGAGGGTGCCGGTCGCGGTGTTGGCGAAGCCCGAGTCGTTCATGTTGAGCGCGCCCTGTCCGTCGGCGGTGTTGTCGTCTCCGATGGTGTTGAGCTCGAGCGCGGACGCCCCGATAGCGGTGTTGAAGTTGCCCGAGGTGTTGTTCGAGAGCGCGGCCCGCCCGATGCCGGTGTTCAGATCGCCGACCATCGTGAAGTTGCCCGCATTCGTGCCGAGGAACGTGTTGTTCGCGCCGACTCCCGCCGTGGCGTAATACCCGTTGATGTCGATGATCACGTGCGTCGGCGCGCTGACGTTGACCGTAAAGGACGTGGTCACGCTCGTGGGGACGACGGCGGCGTTGTTGCGGACGTCGCCGGCGTTGAAGTTGAGAATTGCGGTCGGAGGGAC
>JBKPMI010000127.1:0-2410 GCA_046732075.1 Acidobacteriota bacterium
GCGGACCCCGAACGAGGTCGGCGTCGCGCGTCACGAACGTTATTTCGGGGCTTTCCTCCGAGGACCGCAGCGCCTCTTCGAGCGAGGCGACAAACGCCACGCGGGGGAGGGCCGCCTTTTCCGCGGGGGAGAGGGACGGGAAGTTCGCGATTGCGACCTCCCAGCCGCCGGCCCCCCCGCCCGGTGCGGTGGAGGCCTTCGAAGCCGGCCAGTCCGCGCGAAGAATCCTCGCTGCCGGGAGATCGCGCAGCGCGTCCGCCGCGCGTCTCCAGTCTCCCCGCAGGAGCAGGGCGTCGGAGTCGGAGCCGAGCAGGAGGTCGAGGGCGCGCTCCCATCCGGGTTGCGGGCGGACGCGTTCGGCAAGAGTTCCCTCGTCCGAGACTCCGGCCGCCCGCACCGCGGCGCGAACCGCGGCCAGGTTTCCCTCTCTCGCGCGGACGGCTTCGGCAAGCGCCGCCGCGCGCTCTTCGATCCCCGCGAGCGACGCCCGGGCTTCCTCCCGCGCCGATTCCGTCCCGGCGAGCGACGCGGCCGTCGCGATGAGGACCTCGGTCAGCTCGCGGACGACGTTCGAAGCCGCGGACCACCGATCGCGCCGCGCCGTCTCTTCGCGCTCCGCCGCGGCGAGGTCCGTTCCCTGCTCCTCGATCTCCCGTGCGAGGCGCCCCCGGCTCTCGTCGAGCCGCGCCGCGGAGGCGGCGATCCGCTCGGCCGCGAGGTCGATCTCGTGCCGGGAGTTCCGGGCCGCCACCCTCTCGCCCGCCGCGCGGAGAACCTCTTCGCGCGCGGCTTCGAGGTCCTCCTCGAGCTGCGCGAGCGCGGCGGCCGCTTCGGCCGCCTTGCGGTCGGCTTCCTCCCGCGCGAGCGAGCGGCTCCGGGCCTCGGCGACCGCGCGCTCCAGGCGCGCCTTGAGCTCCGAGATGTCCCGGGCCGCGCGGCTCTCCTCTCCCGAAAAGTCGCGGCCCTCCCGCTCGGACGCGGCCCGCCGGGCCGCGAGGTCGGCGGTCGCGCGATGGTTGGCTTCGAGTCTCTCGTCGTCGCGCGCGATGGCCGACTCGAGACTCGCGACGCTTTCCCGCAGTCGGTCGCGCGCCGCGGCCGACTCTCCGGCGTCGATGCGGGCGGCGGCAAGCGCGGCCTCGGCAGACCCGAGCGCCGCGGCGGCCGCGGCCTCGGCGTCCCTCCGCTCGTCGCGGAGGCGCTCGGCTTCCGCGAGCGAGTTCGCGAGCGTGTCGGCCCGCACTCGCGCGAGCGCCGCGCGACGACCGCGCAGCGCTTCCGTGTGCTCCTTGTAGCGGGCGGCGCGGGACGCCTGGCGCTTCAGCGAGGCGCAGTTGCGCTCGACCTCGCTGACGATGTCGGAGAGGCGGAGGAGGTTCGCCCGCGTCTCCTCGAGCTTGACCTCGGCCAGCTTCCGCTTCGCCTTGTAGCGCGTGATGCCGGCCGCCTCCTCGATCAGCCGCCGGCGATCCTGGGGCTTGGTCGAGAGAACCTGGTCGATCCGCCCCTGCTCGATGACGGAGTACGCGCGCACGGAGAGCCCGGTTCCGAGCAGCCGGTCCTGTACGTCCTTGAACCGGACCTGCTTGTCGTTCAGGAAGTACTCGCCCTCGCCGTCCCGGAACACGCGGCGGCCGACGCGCAGCTTGCCGCCCTCCAGGTCCCCGTCTCCGTTTCCGTCGCCGTTCCCGTTTCCGTCGCCGTTTCCGTTTCCGTCGCCGTTTCCGTTTCCGTTCGCGTCGTCGGAGGCCAGGGTGACGATTACCTCCGCCATTCCGAGCGGCCGGCGCCGGGCGGAGCCGTTGAAGATGACGTCGTCCATCCGCTCGCCGCGAAGAACGCGCGCGCTCTGCTCGCCCAGGGCCCAGGCGACGGCGTCGCAGATATTCGACTTCCCGCAGCCGTTCGGTCCGACGACGGCGGTCACCCGCCCGGGGAAAGCGAGGTCGACCTTCTCGTAGAAGGACTTGAAGCCGGAGATCTCGACCCGTTCGAGGCGGAGCATGGGAGGTGCAAAGGAATTTAACAAATTCGGCGGCTAACTTCCACAAAATGTTGGGGTAACGGCGACCTCTGGCCCCCATATCTCGATGCGGTGGTTGCGCGCGGGCGTTGCCCCCGGACATGCGACGTCGAAGGAGACGCAGCTCTCCGACGAGCGATCTCGACCTCGTGCGATTTCGTGCGCCGGGACGGACATTTTTCGATCTTCGACGTCGGTCGAATGACGAAAAGTATTTTCGCGATCACGCATTCACGCGCGCTTTTCGATCGCGCAGGCCGTGACATAATCGCTGCAGGGTTATCCCAAATTCGGACGATTCGAATCCATTGAAGGGAAGTTCCCACCCGGGAACACATTTGGAGGAGCCGCGCGATCTCTCGCTCGGCACGCGAGGAAGTGTCGGAA
>JBKPMI010000128.1:0-2200 GCA_046732075.1 Acidobacteriota bacterium
CCCACGCTCATGAGCGCCTGATCGGGACCCAGGTAGAAGATCTCCTTGCCGTCCTCGCGCCACGACGGTTGGGTTCCTCCGTTCGACGAAATCTGCCAACGTCCGTGCTTGTCGGGAAAGCGCGTTACGTAAATCTCGAGACGGCCGGATTCGTCGGATGCATACGCCATCCATCGACCGTCCGGCGAGATCTGCCCCTGCACTTCGATGGCCTTCGTTGCGAGGAAGGGGAACGGCTTTCCGCCGTCCACGGGCGCGACAAAGATGTCCCAGAACGTCTTCCCGCCGAAACTGTGGTAAACGATGAACCGCCCGTCTCGAGACCAATCCGACGGGAACTTGTCGAATGACGAGCCGACGGCGAGTCGAGGCTCTCCGCTTCCGCTCGCGGGCTTCTCGTACAGTTCGAGGACATTGGTGATTCCGCCGACCGTGTAGATGATGCGTGTTCCGTCGGGCGACCACAGAGGAGCCCGTTCGGCTGCCGGATCGAAAGTGAACCTCGACCACGTCTGGCGGCTGAAGTCGAAGAGCCAGAGATCGGTGTCGGATTTCGACTGCTCGCGGATCGCGACGGCGAGCTTTTTCCCGTCGGGTGAGAGGCGGGGCGTGCTGTAATCACCGGCCTCCCCGACGGTGCCGACCTTTCGACCGGAACGATCGAACCATACGAGTTGCCGGCTCTTCGCCACCGGCGAGGAGTAGGCGAGCGCTTCGCGGCCGGCGACGGAAAACGGCGCGTACCCCGGCGGATTTCCGGTCGGGACCGTTTCGGCGATCCGAGTCGGTGGCCCCGTCACCCGTGCAGCCTTCTCATCGAACGGGAACGAAACGAGCGTTCCCTGCTGGACCGTCAGGAGCCTACCGGCCGCGTACAGGCCCATTGCCTGTGCCTTGACGACAAGACGTCCGTTGGGAGAGTCGAGCGATGCGACGTACACGCCGGTGTAGTCCGTTCGGGGAGCGCGCGCCCAGTAGAGAAACTGCTTCCCGTCGGGCAGGAACACCGGGAAACGATGACGGTCCTCGCCGCGGGCGGCGTCGAGCACCGTTGCGGCAACCGGATCTCCCCCTGTCTCCGAAACTCGGAAGATCGGAGTGTTCGCGCTGTGCGTGAAGAGGATGACTCCCGCACCGTTCCACGCTCCACCGCGGCCGGCGGCAGCGTCGCAAAGTTTCTGTGGGGCTCCTTTCGCAACTTCCACCCTCTTCAGAGCCGTCGGCGTGAAGAACCCGATCGAGCGTCCGTCCGGGGACCAGAAGGGATGGAGCGCTTCTTCGGTGCCGTTCAAAGGAACCGCCGCGAAGCTGTCGAACGATCGGACCCACAGGAGGGGCCGTCCATTGCTGGAATTGGCGACGAAAACGATCGAGTGTCCGTCGGGCGAGAGAGCGAACTGGGAGGAGGAAAGCTCCCCCGGCGGCGTGAAGATTGTCTTTTCGGGCGGCAGTATCGAAAAACGCATGACGGGAAGGGCGGCCGGCGGGCGGAGACGGTCGCGGACGAGGAGCGTCGCGAGACCCGCCATCGCAAGAGCCGCGACGATCCACGGAAAGACGCGACCAACAGTCCTCCGACGTGTGATCGCCGGCGCGGGGCTGATCGCCGACCCGCCCTCCTGTATCCACCGGAGCTGCACGGCGATGTCGTGCGCGGTCTGCCACCGGTCGTCGGGATCCTTCGCGAGGCACGTTCGCACGACCCGGTCGAACGCGGGCGGCGCCGTCGGAGCGACGCTCGACGCCGGCGCCGGCTCCGAAGTCATGATCGACGAGATGAGCGACGCCTGGCTCCGCCCGGAGAACGCCTTCTTCCCCGTTGCCATCTCGTAGAGCACCGCGCCGAACGCGAAGATGTCGGTCCGCGCGTCGGCGTCTCGTCCCTCGAGCTGCTCCGGCGCCATGTATTGGAACGTTCCGAGGATGGTCCCCTCCGCCGTGAGGTCTTTTCCGGCCTGCGTCGGGAGGGCGGTCAGCGACGCGCCGGAGCGCGCGGCCGTCGGCGCCACCGCCTTGGCGAGGCCAAAGTCGAGGAGCTTCACTCCGGACTTCGTCAACATCACGTTGGCCGGCTTGAGATCCCGATGGACGATTCCCTGCCGGTGCGCCTTGTCGAGGGCGTCGGCGATCTCCAGCCCGAAGCGCAGGACCTGGTCGAACCCGAGCGGCCCCTTCACCAGCCGGTCGGAGAGCGTGTCTC
>JBKPMI010000129.1:0-3847 GCA_046732075.1 Acidobacteriota bacterium
GGGTGAAGGTCTACTCGAACACCGGCGGCCTGCGCACGACGGCGGACGGCTACGTCGACTCGCCTCCCAACTGGACGAAGGAGGAGCTGGCGGCGATCGTGTCGGAAGCCCACGGCCGCGGAGCGAAGGTCGCGGCGCACGCGACGTCGGATACCGGAGCGCGGATGGCGGTCGAAGCCGGGGTCGACTCGATCGAGCACGGCAACTCGATCCGGCCGGAGCTCGCGCGCGAAATGGCGCGGAAAGGGATCTTCCTCTCGCCCACGATCACCGTTCTCGCCTACGTTGCGGAGCCCCGGGCCCGGGAGGGACGGAAGATCTGGGGCGAGATCCCGAAGTCGCTCGAGCGGTCCGTCGACAACTGCCGGAAGGCCGGGGTGAAGATTGCGTTCGGCACCGACGCCGGCGGATTCCCGTGGACCGAGATCAACCAGGCGCAGGAGTTCGAGCACGAGGTCCGGCTGGGAATGTCCCCGCTCGAGGCGATCCGCAGCGCGACCACGGTCGCGGCCGAGCTCCTGGGTCTCGCCGGCAGCGCGGGTGTCGTCGAGAAGGGCGCCTGGGCCGACCTCGTCGCGGTTCCGGGAGATCCGCTCCGCGACGTCGCGGTGCTCTCCCGCGTCGACTTCGTGATGAAAGCGGGAGCGATCGTCCGCCGGCCGGTCCCCTAATTGCTCCGGATCGGATTGACCGGGGGCCTCGCTTCCGGCAAGTCGACCGTCGCGGCCCTCCTGGCGAAGCAGGGCGCCCGCGTCTTCGACGCCGACGAGATCGTGGCGAAACTGTACGCGCCAGGAGGCGCGGGCGAGGCGGCGGCGCGCGACCTCTTCGGGCGCGAGGTCGTCGGTCGAGACGGCGCGATCGACCGCTCCCGGATCGCGCGGCTCGTGTTCGCCGATCCGGCCCGCCGGCACGCTCTCGAGGCGCGGATCCACCCGATGGTCGGGGACGAGATCGAGCGGCAGTTCGCCCGGGCGGAGGCGGCCGGGGTCCGCGTTGTCGTGGCCGAGGCCTCCCAGCTCCTGGAGGCCGCGACCGAGGGAAGGTACGACCGGGTGGTCCTGGTCGTGGCGCCGGAGGACGAGCGGCTCCGGCGCTGGACGGAAACGGGCGGCGACCCGGAGGACGCCCGGCGCCGAATGGCCGCGCAGATTCCGGCGGAGGACGCGCGGCGGCGCGCGGACGACGTCATCGAGAACGACGGCTCGCTCGAAGACCTGGCGCGGAAGGTGGAAGCCCTCTACGCGGGCTGGGTAGGATAGCGGCATGGATCTGCCAAAGGCGAAACCGCTCCCGGCCCGCGACGGCGACGTGCTGCTCCTGGTCGGCACGATGAAGGGCGCTTTCCTTCTCCGCTCCGACCGGTCCCGGCGCGGTTGGGATTCGAGCGGCCCGCACTTCCCGGGTCGATCCGTCTACGCGATGGGGTATGACGGCCGCAGCGGAAGACGCCGGATCTGGGCGGCGCCCGCGAGCATGCACTGGGGCGCGGAGCTCTGCGCGAGCGACGATTTCGGCCGGAACTGGAGCCGCCCGGAGACGCCGCGGATCGCCTTCCCGGAGTCGGCCGGCGTCGCTCTCAAGAACATCTGGCAGATCGAGCCGGGGCGGGACGACGAGCCCGACCGGGTTTTCTGCGGCGTCGAGCCGTCCGCGCTCTTCGAATCGGAGGACGGCGGCGAGACCTGGTCGTTGAACGAGGGGCTGTGGAATCACCCGCACCGCGCGCGGTGGATGCCGGGCGGCGGCGGCCTGTGTCTCCACACCATCCTGACCGACCCGGAGCGGCGCGACCGCCTCACGATCGCGACCTCGACCGGCGGCGTCTACCGCACGGACGACGGCGGGAAGACGTGGCAGGCGCGGAACCACGGGATCCAGGCGTACTTCCTGAAGGAGAAGGACCCCGAGTTCGGCCAGTGCGTCCACAAGGTCGCGCGGCACCCCTCGCGGCCCGACACGCTCTTCCTCCAGCACCACTTCGGCCTTTACCGGTCGGACGACGGGGGCGACACGTGGCACGAGGCGTCGAAGGGCGTGCCCTCGGACTTCGGCTTCCCGATGGTCGTCCATCCCCGCGAGCCCGAGACGGTCTACGTCGTCCCGCTGAAGGCGGACCAGTTCCGCTGCCCGCCGGAGGGGAAGCTCCGCGTCTATCGAACGAAGAACGGCGCGCGGTCCTGGAAGCCTCTCGCGCGCGGGCTGCCGCAGGAGGATTGTTACGACACCGTGCTGCGCGACGCGATGTCCGTGGACGCGGAAGATCCTGCCGGCGTCTACTTCGGAACGCGCAACGGACGCCTCTACGGCTCCCGCGACGAGGGCGAGAGCTGGTCTCTCGTCGCCGACGACCTCCCGCCGGTGACGTGCGTCCGCGCCGTGAGCGTGCGCCGCGCGGCCGCTTCCCGGGCGAAGAAGCGCGGTCGCGGGCGGCGGGCGGCGTGATGCCCGTCCGTTTCTTCGTGCCCGGTCCGTTACGCGACTTCTCCGGTGGGCTCGCGCAGGTCGAGCTCGCGGGGTCTCCCGAGACACTGGCCGACGCGCTCCGGGCGCTCGGCGCCCTGTATCCCGGCGTCGCCAAGCGGGTGCTGGACGAGCAGGGCGAGGTCCGGCCGCACATCAACCTCTTCGTGGGCGGAGATTGCGTCCGCTTCGGCGACGGGTTGGCGACACGCCTTCCCGACGGCTGCGAGATCGCAATTCTGCCCGCGGTCAGCGGAGGCTGAAGACAGCACGCTGTCAGCTTTCCGCTGTCAGCTCCACCTTCCGATGGACGCGATCACCGCCTACCTCGAAAATCACGCGGAACCCGAGTCCGCGGTCGCCGGCCGCATCTCGGCGACGTTCGGCCACGCGATCGAGATCCCGGCTTACGGCGAGCGCGAGAGCCTGGTCCGGACCCTCGCTTCCGTGCCGCGCGGCCCGCGGGGCGACGTGTTGATCGTCGTGGTGTTGAACGCGCGACGCAATTCGCCCCCCGAGGTCCACGAGGCGAACGCGGTCGCCCGGGAAATGTTTGCCGCGCTCGGCAGTCCCGAGGTCCTGTCCGAGACGCCGGACGTGCGCCTCTATCCCGACCCGCGGGGACGCGTCCTCGTGATCGACCGCGCGACGGATGCCTCGTACCTTCCGCCGGGCCAGGGAGTCGGCCTCGCGCGCAAGGCGGGCTGCGACCTGGTTCTCCGCCTCCACACCCTGGGCCGCGTCCTCTCCCCCTGGATCCACGCGACCGACGCCGACGTCGAGCTGCCCGCCGACTACTTCGAACAGGTCGCGGGCCTCGATCCGGAGACGACGAGCGGCGCGATCTATTCCTTCGAGCACCGGTTCCCGGCCGAGGAATCGCTCGCGACGGCCGGGCGCCTCCACGAGATCTCGCTGCGCTACATGACTCTCGGCCTCGCGTGGGCCGGCTCCCCGTACGCCTACCAAACTCTGGGGTCCTGCCTCGCGGTCCCGGCGCGGGCCTACGCCGCGGTCGGCGGCTTTCCGAAAACCGATGCGGTCGAGGACGTCCGGATTCTCGACGCGCTCGCCCGCGACGGCGCGATCGAGCGGCTGGCCGGCGCGCCGATTCTCCTGGACGGCCGCATCTCGGATCGCGTTCCGATCTCGACGGGCAAGTCGCTCTCCGAGATCGTGCGCCGTCCCGATTCCGAAGCGTCCTATCTGCTGCCGCACCCGCTCGCGTTCGCGCACCTCGCGGCCTGGATCCGCGTGCTCGACGCGCTCGCGCGACGCGGCGCGGTTGCCCTTCTCGCCGAGCTTCCGCGCGGGAACCCGTTTTTCCGGGCCGACCTCCTCGAAGAGGCGCTCGAGGGGATGGGAGCGTTCGACGCGGTCCGGG
>JBKPMI010000130.1:0-3038 GCA_046732075.1 Acidobacteriota bacterium
GGCGAGAGCGGTCCACTGCGCCTGCAGGTCGGTGGGGAAGCCGGGATAGGCCGCGGTGGCGACGTCCTGCGCCGGCAGCCGGCCCTCCGCCCGTATCCGCAGCGTGTCGCCGTCGGCGTCGACGTGCGCGCCGACCGCCGCGAGGCGCGTCGTCAGGGCGCGGAGGTGTTCCGGCCGGCAGCGGCGCACCGCGACGTCGCCGCGCGTCGCGACGCCGGCGATCGCGTAGGTTCCGGCCTCGATCCGGTCGGGGACCGTCTCGTGCTCCGCTCCATGGAGAGACTCCACCCCTTCGACCGTGAGGGTGTCCGTCCCCGCGCCGTCGATCCTCGCGCCCATCGCCGTGAGCAGCCGCGCGAGGTCGGTGACTTCCGGCTCCCTTGCGGCGTTGAAGATCCGCGTGGTCCCGCGCGCGAGCGTCGCCGCGAGCAGGGCGTTTTCGGTTCCGGTCACCGTGACGGTGTCGAACGCGAGGTCCGCGCCGGTCAGCCGGCCGGCCTTCGCTTCCACGTAACCGGCGTGGAGGGAAACCTCCGCACCCAGCTTCCGGAAAGCCGCCAGGTGAAAGTCGATCGGCCGCACGCCGATCGCGCAGCCTCCCGGGAGGGACACCCGGACGGACCCGGCGCGGGCCAGCAACGGGCCCAGCACGAGAACGGAGGCGCGCATGGTCTTGACCAGGTCGTACGGCGCGTCGGCCGAGTCGATCCGGGAGACCGTCGCGGTGACCGCGTCGGGCTCCGCGTCGATCGACGCGCCGATGTGCGCCAGCACCTTCTGCATCGTCCGGACGTCCGCGACGCGCGGCAGGTTGGTCAAGCGGACCGCGTCCGCCGTGAGGATCGTGGCGGCGAGGCAGGGGAGCGCGGCGTTCTTCGCGCCGGAGATGACGACTTCGCCCGCGAGGCGGGCGGGGCCTTCGATGACGAACTTGTCCACGGAGGCTACGCCCGGCGCGCGACGGCAACCCGAGGGATGCCGGCGAGATCCGCAACGATCTTCTCGAGGCGCCAGGCCGGACGCGCGGCGACTTCCTGGCCGACGGCCGCCGCCTGGCCCGCGCCGATCTCGAACACGAAGGGGCGTCCCGGTTCGAGGTGGCGCGGGAGAACGTCCAGGAGGCGCCGGATCGCGTCGAGGCCGTCCTCTCCCGCGAAGAGCGCCGCCGCCGGATCGTGGTCGCGGACGGTGGGGGAGAGCCCCGGAGCGTCGCCGAGAGAAAGGTAGGGGGGATTCGACAACGCGATGTCGAAGCTCGCGCCGGCGGCGATCGCGGACGTCCAGTCGCTGGCGCAGAGGTGCAGCCGGCCCGCCACGGCGTGGCGGCGGGCGTTTTCCGAAGCGAGCGCGAGGGCGTCGGTCGAGGCGTCGACCGCGACGGCCCGCGAGCCCGGCCGCTCGAGGAGCCAGGTCACTGCGACGATCCCGCTTCCCGTGCCAAGGTCGAGGGCGCGCCCGGCGCCGGGGGCTTCGGTGAGCGCCGTCTCCACGAGCAGCTCGGTCTCGGGCCGCGGGACGAGCGCCCGCGGGTCCACGGTGAACGGCCTCCCGAAGAAGTCCCACTCACCGACCAGGTGCTGGACCGGCACCCCGGAGACGCGCCGCTGCCACAGCTCCCGGAAGACGGTCTCCGCCTCCGAAGGGAGCTCCTGGAGCGGATCCAGGTGAAGCGGCCGGCGGTGCCCCACCGAGTGGGCCAGCAGGAGCCGCGCCTCCCACGGAGTCGCTTCGGCCGCGTGGCGCCGCGCGACCCCTTCGGCGGCTTCCAGGACGCCGCGGACGTTCATTACGCCCGCGCCATCTCTTCGCGAAGGCGTTCCGCCTGGAACTGCGCGGACAGCGGCTCGACGAGCTCGTCCAGGTTGCCGTCCAGGACATCGACCAGCCGGTGGGTGGTGAATCCGATCCGGTGATCCGTGATGCGCGACTGCGGAAAGTTGTACGTGCGGATCTTCTCGGAGCGGTCCCCGCTGCCCACCATCTTCTTGCGCTCGGCCGCGATCGCGCCCTCCTGCTTCTCGCGCTCCATCTCGAGGAGGCGCGCCTTCAGCACGCGGAGCGCCTTCGCCTTGTTCTTGATCTGGCTGCGTTCGTCCTGGCACTGCACGACGACGCCGGTCGGCAGGTGGGTGATCCGGACCGCTGAGTAGGTCGTGTTGACCCCCTGCCCGCCCGGTCCGGACGCGCAGAACCGGTCGACCCGAAGGTCCTTTTCCTCGACCTTGACGTCCACGTCCTCGGCCTCGGGCAGGACCGCGACGGTTGCCGCGGACGTGTGGATCCGGCCGGACCCCTCGGTCTCCGGCACGCGCTGGACCCGGTGGACGCCGCTCTCGTACTTCAGGCGCGAGTACGCGCCGTCCCCCTCGATCAACGCCGTGATCGCCTTCAAGCCGCCGATCCCGGTGTCGTCCCGGTCCACGATCTCGACCTTCCAGCGGCGCGCCTCGGCGTAGCGCTGGTACATCCGGAAGAGCTGCGCCGCGAAGAGGGCGGCCTCCTCGCCCCCGGTGCCGGCGCGGATCTCCAGGAACACGTTCCGGGAGTCGTTGGGGTCCCGGGGTACGAGGAGCATCTTCAGCTCCCCCTCGATCTGCTCCAGCCTCGTGGTCAGCTCGGCCCGTTCGGCCGCGGCCATCGCGTGGAGCTCGTCGCCGGGGGACAGAGACTCGACGAGCTCGCGAGCCCCCTCCAATTCGCGCGAAATCCGGCGGTGCTCCTCGTTCTTCGCGATGATCGGCTCGAACTCGGAGAGCGTCTTCTGCGCGTCCCGCACGGCGCGATGGTCCTGGACGAACTCCGGGTCGGCGAGCCGGGCCCGGACCTCTTCGTACTTGCGGCGGATTTCCTCGAGCTTCTCGAACATGGGTAGCTCTCAGCTGTCAGCTTTCAGCGGTCCGCCGAAAGCCGAATGAAGATTCCTCCGCTAGAGGGCGGAGAGGGGAAGAGCGAGCGGGGGGAACCGCGCCGTCACGGATCTAAGAAGCGGCGCTCGAGGCCTTCTTCTCGTACCGCTTGCGGAAGCGCTCGACGCGTCC
>JBKPMI010000131.1:0-4496 GCA_046732075.1 Acidobacteriota bacterium
GGCGCGGAGGGCCCGTGGCCTCCCGACCGCCCGGGCCGTCGGGTCCCGCGGGCGCGCCCCCGTCGTGGTCGAGCCGGCGGAATCGCCGCGCGGGCGGCCGGCCCCCTGTCCGGACGCGAACCGGCCGGCCGTGACGACCCGCGTCTACCTCGTCCGGCACGGGGCGACCGTCTCGAGCGCGGAAGACAGCTTCAACGGGTTCGGTTCATAATGCTTTTTCATTCCTGATTCATCGAAGGACTGAGCGCCATTCGTAGTTTGCGCCGGCTCTTCCCGGCACCCTATGAGATCGCCGCCTATTCGTGGTCTCTCTGGGCTTACATAATCCTGGCGAATCTCCCGGTTTCTTATCCGATTCTCGAGACTGTCAGACAATCGTTCCAAGTCTTCTGGCGCTTTCTCCTTCTGGCCATCGTCACGGTGGTTCTCTCCGTGATACTCCGACCCCTTCTATCGCGAAAGCGGCGCGGAGAGTGGAGCGCCCTCGTCCGAAACTCCAAGCTGACCGATTTTCAATTCTGGTCGGATCTGGTGCGAATCACGCTGGCTTTAATCACTGCATCTCTTTTTCACTTTCTGTTGAAGAGCTCCATTTACCTGATCAATCCCCGGACCTGGGATCCGCAGCTCATGCGGCTCGACCGTGCGGTCCATTTCGGCATCTCACCCAGCCTCTTTCTTCTGGAGCTCTTCAAATCACCGGTCGCCTACCGGGCCATCGACTTCTACTATGCGACGCTCTACGGGGTCATCGTGGTTACGTATCCTTCGATCTTTGCGGCTGTTGCGGGAAAGCAGCTGCGCCGCGCTTTCGCAACGGCTTTCGTCCTCGTGATGATTCTGGGATGGATCGGCTACGCAACGCTTCCCAGTTGGGGGCCAGTTTTCATACAGCCACAGGAGTTCCAGACATCTCTCCGGTATATGCCGATGACTGTCCGTATCCAGAGCCAGTTGTTCGAAGAAACCTCGAGCCTGGTTCGGAATCCGCTCGGTGGCCGAAGGATTGTCTATGGAGGGATCGCCGCGTTTCCGAGTCTCCACGTTGCGATTCTGACCCTCTTCGCGCTGGTGAGCCGCCGGATTTCCAGAGGCTGGTTCAAGGTCAATGTCCTGCTCATCCTGTTCATGATCCTCGGATCGGTGGTGACCGGCTATCACTACCTGATCGATGCGTATGCAGGATTGGTTCTCGGATGGGGCGCGTATCGAATCGGAGATTTCTGGGTGAAGCGATGGGAAAGAGACGTGAATGACGAGGAACCAACCGAAACGACAGTTCCGGGCCAGGCATAGGTCCGCCGACGGCGGCCGAGGCCACTTCGGCGGCCGGCCCCCAGTCCGGACGCGAACCGGCCGGCCGTGACGACCCGCCTCTACCTCGTCCGGCACGGGGCGACCGTCTCGAGCGCGGAAGACAGCTTCAACGGGGAGACGGACATCGCTCTTTCGGAGGCCGGCCGGGAGCAGGCGCGCGCCCTCGGCCGGCGCCTCGCCGGAGAACGGATCGACGCGTTCTATTCCTCGCCGCTTTCGCGCGCGATGGAGACGGTCCGCCTCGTCGCTTCGCCCCACGGAAAGGAGGTGACGGCGGTCCCGGCGATTCGCGAGGTGTCGCACGGCCGCTGGGAGGGGAAGCGGCGCGCGGAGGTCGCGAGCCAGTATCCCGAGGAGTACCGCCGCTGGGAGGCGGATCCCTGGTCTTTCGCGCCGGAGGGGGGCGAAACCGGCCTCGCGGTCACCGCCCGGGCGCTGCCTGCGCTCCTCGAGATCGTCGAAGCGCATCCGGGCGAGACGGTGCTCGCCGTCTCGCATAAGGCAACCATCCGGTTGCTCGTTGCGGCGCTCGTGGGATTCGACCCGAGGCGTTACCGGGATCGGCTGGAAGCGAAACCGGCGGGACTGACCGCCCTCGACTTCCGGGAGACGTCGGGGCCGCGTCTCGCTTTCTTCAACGACACGTCGCACCTGACGGATACGCCGGGAGCCGGTAGCCCGAAGCCGTAGCCCAGGAAGAGGCGGGCGATTTACCTCGCGCCGCCCCCGTGGACCGGCAGGGCGGAGCGGCCCGCCGCGAATGCCGGCCGCGCCGGCGCGGTGGTCGGAACCGGGACGGTCTGTCCGGGCAGCGACGGCAGCGGCACGCTGCGTCCGCGCGCGAACACCTCGTGCCTTCCCTGCGTCTTGTACCAGTCGGCGAGCGACGCCGTCTGGAACATCTCCTCGATGATCTTTCGCCACCCCACACCCGTGTTGTAGGCACAGAACGAGATCTCGCCCATCTGCGTCGCGTAGGGAATGATGCACATCTCGGTGCGCCGGAAGTCGTAGTTGAAGAGATCCTGGAACCACATGCCGCCGATGAAGAAGACGCGCCAGTCGTAGCGCTTCTCTTTCGCCAGCCCGAGTTTGCCGCCCGTGTGGCCGTCCATGATCTTGATGACGCTCCACGGCGTGAGACCGTCCGGGATCCCGCTCGCGCGGAGGTTGCGGAGGATCGACAGCGCGACCTGCGCCGCCGTCCAGATCTTGCGCCGGCCGGAATCCGTGATGCTCTTGACGTCGGTCAAGAGCCGGTCCACGTTCAGGACGGAAGGAACCGTCACCGACTTCTTCGTCTTGGCGTTGACCAGCAGCATCGTGCCGATTCCGCAGTTGGGGTGGCATCCGCACTTCAACGATCCCCACTCCGCCTCGAGGCCTCCGAGAAGGTCCTTCAGGTCCGAGAAGGGGCCGGAAGCCGAGAGTGGATACCAGTCACGCAGCGGCTCGCCGATTCCCGCCTGCGCCTTCGCGTCATGGGCGAGGTGGGAAAGCGTGTAGCGCTGACTCTTGCGCGTTTCGTCGTCGATGTCCTCGTCCCGCCCCGTGAACGAGACCGGCTGGAACGACACCGTGTTGACCTTGTCGATGTTCCGGATCGCGAACTGGAGGATCTCCCCCACCTGGTCGTTGTTGACGCCGTTGATGATCGTGGTCACGAGCGTGATGTCGACGCCGTGCTTGTGGAGGTTCTCGATCGCGCGGAGCTTCACGTCGTAGAGGTTCCCGACCTTGCGGTGCTGATTGTGCTCGTTGCCGACCCCGTCGAACTGCAGGTAGGCGAAGCGGAGACCCGCTTCCGCCGCCTCGCGCGCGAAGTCCTCGTCCTGGGCGAACCGGATCCCGTTGGTGGCGCACTGGACCGAGAAGTACCCGATTTCGCGGGCGTAGCGGATGGCCGGGAGGAAGTGCGGGGAAAGCGTCGGCTCACCCCCCGAGAACTGCACGGAGAGCTGGCGGCGCGGCTTGATCGATGCGGCGTCGTCCAGGAGCTTCTTGACCTCGTCCCAGTCGAGCTCGTGGACGTAGCCCACCTGGTTCGCATCCATGAAGCACGGGTTGCACATCATGTTGCAGCGGTTCGTGAGGTCGATCGTGAGAACCGCGCCCCGGCCGTACTTGATCGAGGAGGTCCCGTGCTCGTGCAGGCCGTCCTTCGGAATGGCGAAGTCCCGGCCGGGGTAGAGCGACTCGATGCGCTTGAAGAACTCGGAGTCGATCGACATCACGTCCTCGAAGAGGCCGTGCTTCGAGCAGGTTTTCCGCATGAGGATCCGGCCGTCTTCCTCGACGATCGAAGCCTTGATTTCTCCGGGGCTTCCGTCGACGAGGACCTTCCAGTTCGCCTCGCCCGACAGGATCTGGGAGCGGACCTCGGTGACGCAGCGCGGGCAGAGCGAGTCGGTCTCCCGTGGAAATCCCAGGTTCGGGAAGGAGCGCTCCTTCTGCTTCAGGAGCGGTCCGGGGGCCCACTTCGGGTGAAACGACCGCTCCGGAAACCGCCGGTCGATGGCGCGCGCCGCCTTCCACAGGGCGTCCGCCGCTTTCGATACACCACCGTACAACGTTTTCTTCATAGTGTTTCGCGTCGAGACTGGCCGCCCTCCTCCGCTCCGCTTGCCCGGAGGTCCGGGCCGCCGGTTGCTCCGATTCTATCCGAAACGGCGGGTTTCACCGGAGCCGCGTCGCTCCGGCGAATCTTTCGGGAGAAAAGAGGGAGAGATCCCGGGAGAGAACCCCGGTCACCGCATCGGCCAGAAGGAGCGCGGTGAGCGGCGCGAGCAGGATGCCGTTCCGGAAGTGTCCGGCTGCCAGGAAGAGTCCGCGAATCGGCGACTCGCCGAGAATCGGAAGGTCGTCCGGAGTGCCGGGCCGGAGACCGGACCACGATCCCGTGACCCGGGCCCTCGCGAGCGACGGCGCGAGCCCGATCGCGGCCGACAGGAGCTCGGCCACGCCGGCCGCCGTCACTTCCTTCCGGAATCCGGTGCGCTCGACGGTCGCCCCAACGAGGATCCGGCGGCCGCGGGGAACGAGGTAGACCTCGTCCGACCCGAGTACCGTGGGGAACGGCCCGTCGTCGGTCAGCTCGACGATCTGCCCGCTGACCGGCTCGACCGGGATCGGAAACGGCAGCGCCGGATCGAGATCCGCCCAGGCGCCGGCGGCGTCGA
>JBKPMI010000132.1:0-3756 GCA_046732075.1 Acidobacteriota bacterium
ATCCTCCGATCTCGCTCCTCGAGAAACGGGAGGGGGCGGGGACCCTCGACCGCCGCCTGCTCGCCGAAACGGGCCGGCTGATCGCCGCGAAGTGCGCGGAGTTCGGCGTGGAGGGGGAGATCGCCGAGTACCACCCGGGTCCGGTCGTCACGACCTACGAGTTCCGCCCGGCCGCCGGGATCAAGGTCAACCAGGTGATGGGTCTCTCGGAGGACCTGGCCCTCGCGCTCTCGGCGGAGTCGATCCGGATCGAGCGGCTGCCGGGTCGCGCGAGCGTCGGCATCGAGGTTCCGAACCCGGGGGGCGGCGAGATCATCGCGCTGCGAGACGTCATCGAATCCGAGAGGTTCCAGTCCTCGCCGTCTCTCCTCACTCTCGCGCTCGGCAAGGACATCCACGGGGAGTCGGTCGTGGACGACCTGCGAGCGATGCCGCACCTCCTGATTGCGGGAACCACCGGCTCCGGCAAGAGCGTGGCGATCAACGCCCTCATCACGTCGGTGCTGTTCAAGGCTCGGCCCGACCAGGTCAAGATGATCCTGATCGACCCGAAGATGGTGGAGCTCGAGATCTACGAGGACCTGCCCCACCTGTCGACGAAGATCATCACGGACCCGAAGAAGGCGGCGAACGCGCTCAAGTGGGCGGTCGACGTGATGGAGGAACGCTTCCAGACGCTGTCCGACTTCGGGCAAGTCCGCAACGCCGAGCAGTACAACGCGGCGATCCGGGATCCCGAGGCCGTGGCGCGCGTCCGTGCGCAGCACCCGGAGGACCCGGACCTGAAACTCGAGCCGATGCCGCTCATCCTGATCGTGATCGACGAGCTGGCCGACCTGATGATGACGTCGCCGAAGGAGGTGGAGGAGTCGATTGTGCGGCTCGCGCAGAAGGCGCGCGCGGTCGGCATCCACCTGGTCGTGGCCACGCAGCGGCCCTCCGTGGACATCCTGACCGGCGTCATCAAGGCGAACCTGCCGTCGCGCGTGGCGTTCAAGGTCTCTTCCAAGATCGACTCGCGGGTGATCCTCGACGGCAACGGCGCCGAGCGCCTGCTGGGCCGCGGCGACATGCTCTACCTGCCCCCCGGGACGTCCCGCCTCCGCCGCGTGCACGGCGCCTACGTGTCGATCCAGGAGACCGCGGGGCTGGTCCGCTTCCTGAAGAAGCAGGCCCGGCCGCACTACGACGAGGAGATCACCAAGGACCGGTCGGAGGTGGCGCGCCGGGACGACGCCGGGGACGAGACCGACCCGCTCTACGACGAGGCCGCGCGCCTCGTGGTGAAGGAGAAGATGGCGTCGATCTCGTTCCTGCAGCGGCGCATGGGCGTCGGATTCTCACGCGCCGGGAAGTTGATCGACATGATGTCGCGCGACGGCCTGCTCGGTCCGCCGCGGGGCTCCAAGCCGCGCGAGGTCCTCGTCTCGGAGGACTACTTCGAAGAGGTGGATCGACAGCCCCGCTAACGTCGCGCTCCGCTCGCTCGCGTGGCTGCGTTCCGCACCGGCGAGCGGCTCGCCAGACTCCGGCTCGACCGCTCGCCTGCCACCTTCGCTCGCTCGCGCTCCCGCAGCGTGAGGCTCCTCCCTTCGGGAGACTCATCACGCTGCGACTTAAACGCCGCGGTTAGGCTTGGCCGTATGCGCGTGGTCTTTTTCGGGACGCCCCGGTTCGCGGTCCCGTCTCTTTCCGCCCTTCTCGACGCGGGGTTCGAGGTCCCGCTCGTCGTCACGCAGCCGGACCGGCCGGTCGGCCGGAGCGGACGGCCGCGGCCCTCGCCCGTGGCCGAAGCCGCTCTCGCCCGCGGTCTACCGGTCGAGCGGCCCGATCGCCTCCGCGGCAACGAGGCTTTCCGGGAGCGTCTCGCCGCGGCGCGCCCGGACACCGCGGCGGTCGTCGCCTATGGAAAGCTCCTGCCCGACGCGATCCTGGAATTGCCTCCGCTCGGATACGTCAACGTTCACGCCTCGCTCCTCCCGAAGTATCGCGGGGCGTCCCCGGTGAGCGCGGCGATCCTCGCGGGGGACCGCGAGACGGGTGTCGTGACGATGCGAATCGTGCCGGAGCTCGACGCGGGTCCGGTCTATCTCGAGAAGCGGATTCGGATCTCCGACCGCGACGACACGGGAACGCTGTCCGAGCGTCTCTCGCGCGAGGGCGCGACGCTTCTCGTCGAAACGCTTCGTGGGCTCGAGGCCGGGACCGTCGCCGGCCGGCCGCAGCAGGGGGAGCCCACGTTTACAAGGCCGCTCTCGCGGACCGAGGGACGCGTCGACTGGCGCGAGACCGCCCGCGCGCTCGAGCGGAAGCGGCGCGCCTACGCTCCGTGGCCCGGCCTGTACAGCGTCATCGACGGAAAGCGCGTGAAGCTCCTCGACGTCGCGGTGTCGGACCGGGGCGCCGCGGGAGTTGCGCCGGGAACCGTCCGGGAGGAAGGGGGCGAGGCGATCGTCGCGGCCGGTGACGGAACCGCGCTCGTCCTGAAGTCCGTCCAGCGGGAGGGGAGGACGCCCACGACCGGGATGGAGTTTCTCCGCGGGCTCGCGACCCCGGCCGCGCGATTCGATCCGTCGGACTGATGCCCGCGCGCGCCCTTTCGGCCTCGAGGGTCCGGGCGGTCGGGATCCTGCAGGACGTGCTCGAGCGCGGCGCGGAAGCGGGACCGCTTCTCGCCGCCCGCGGAAGCGATCTCTCGCCGGCCGACCGGGATCTGCTGCGCGAGTTGGTCCTCGGCGTGCTCCGCCGGCGGTCCGCACTCGATGCGGAGCTCGCGTCGGTCGCGCGGGCGCCGCTCGCGCGTTTGACGGCGGATCTGCGCGAGATCCTCGAGGTCGCGCTCTACCAGATCCGGCACCTCGACCGCGTTCCGGGCTACGCCGCGGTGGACGAGGCCGTCCGTCACGCGCAGCGGAGCGGCGGCGAGCGGGCGGGGAAGCTGGTCAACGCGGTGCTGCGGAAGCTGGCCGACCGGCCTCCGCGCGAATGCTCCCCGGGCGCGGCCCCCGAAGAGCTCGCGCGCGAAACCTCGCACCCCGAGTTCCTGGTGCGGCGATGGGTGGAGCGCTTCGGGCGAGACGCCGCGTGCCGCGTCCTCGAAGCGGACAACCGGCCGTCGGGGATCGACCTGCTCGTGAATCCGCGCCGGACCGACCGGCCGGCGCTCGCCGCGGGGCTCGCGGCGGATGGCGTGGCGACCGAGCTCTCGGAGATCTCGCCGCTCGGGCTCTCGGTCGTGTCCGGCAACCCGCTGCGCTCGCCGTTGCTGGCAGCGGGTCACTTCACCGTGCAGGACGTCGGTGCGCAGGCGCTCTCGCTGCTCCTGCCGCCCGGCGACCTTCTCGTCGATCTCGCGGCCGCGCCGGGAGGAAAGTCCTTCGCGGCGCTCGCGTTCGGGCGGGCGCGGCGCACCGCGTCACTCGACCGATCGTCCGCGCGCCTTCGGCGCTTCGCCGAGAATGCCGCGCGACTGGGAATGCCGGAAGCCCGCGCGGTCGCCGCCGATTTCGAGACCCCGCCGCTTCCTGCGGGCCAGTTCGATCGGGTCCTGCTCGACGCTCCGTGCAGCGGCACCGGGACGCTCCGCAAGATTCCGGAGATCCGCTATCGCGTGAGCCCGGCCGGTATCGCGAAGCTCGCGGGGGAGCAGGCCCGGGCGCTCTCCGCGGCGGCGGCTCTCCTCGCTCCCGGCGGGTACCTCCTCTATGCCACCTGCAGCCTCGAAGAGGAGGAGAACGAGCGGGTCGTGGCGAAGGT
>JBKPMI010000133.1:0-21177 GCA_046732075.1 Acidobacteriota bacterium
GGATCGAGAGAGCGACCAGCACCTCGATCAGGGTCATCCCCCGCTCTCTGCGATGGAAACGCATCCTCACCTCCAGACCCATCCGGTCGTCGTGTACCCGGTGCCCGGAACGAACTTGTCCACCTTCATGTGACCCGAGAGGTCGCTGTCGATCGTCACGCGGAAGTAGTTCCGGCCCGAGGAGTCCGCGAAATAGATCCCACGGCCGCCCGCCGTGGTCGGCAGCGCGGAGTTCGAGCTGTCTTCGGGAGGCGCGATCCCTCCGCTCGGGAGAAAGACGATCCGGTCGACGAGCGTCGCGTCCCCGTTGTAGCGGTCGAACGAGATCCCGTCAGCCAGGTCGTCCTTCGTGCCGCCGTTCTTCCAGAGGTGCACGCTCGATGGAATGGTCACATCCGCGAGCGTCGGCTCGGTGAAGGCGGAGAGGAAGGTCGTGTCCTGCACGAAGTTCGCGGCGGCCGTCTGCTCGTCGGCCGGCAGGGGATTCGCGGGGTTGTTCGACCGATCCTGGAACGTGTGGATATGAATTTCCTTCTCGGGGGTGAGGCTGACGAACACGACTACATTCGCGACCCGTTTGACCGCCTGGAGGCGGGCCGACGCGAGCGCCTGACGGATCGCCGAATACCCTCCGAGATCCTGGGCCCGCCGGATGATCTTTCCGGCGAGCGGCGCCGCGAGCAGGGCGAGGAGGCCCACGATCGCCACGATGACCAGGAGCTCGAGCAACGAGAAGCCCCGATCGGTTCGGCGGGATCTTCCGGCTGTCACTTGTCTGCCTTCATCGGATGGATCGCTTCTCCGGCCGCTGCCGGCGACTTCGTTCGACACTGTCGTTCCAGAAATTGCGCGCAATACCGTCTGCGGACTGCACGAGTCATAGCGAACGGTGTGCCGACCCCGCAAAAGTTGTTCAACTGTCTCGCAAACAAGAGCTTCGGGCACTTTTGTGACACCGCTCACGGCCCACGAAGAGCCGAAAAGCGTTACTCCGGGTAACGCCGGGAAGGCATTCCGGGCGGCGCGGAGCCGCTAGGGCCGCCGCATCAGGTACAGCGCCAGTCCCGCCAGAGAGAGGGCCAGCACCGCGAGCATCCCCCCGGAAAGCGTCGGGATGCTGCCGAGCGGGGGGCCTCCCGGGCCCGTCCCGACCGTGTTCGTCGGCGTGGGCGGGATCGACGTGGCCGTCGCGGTCGCGGTCGAAGTCGGAACGCCGGCCGGCGTGTTGGTGATCGTCGCGGTCGGGGTCGGCGTCAGCGTCGGTCCGCCGGGCGTCAGGGTAACCGTGGGCGTCAAGGTCGCGGTCGGCGTCGACGTGAGCGTCGGCGTCGAGGTGAACGTCGGCGTGAACGTCGGGGTGAGCGTCGGCCCGCCCGGTGTAATCGTGAACGTGAACGTCGGGGGCGGTGTCGTCGGAGTCGGCGTCGGTGTCGACGTCGGAACGCCCGCCGGCGTGTTCGTGATGGTCGGGGTCACCGTCGGCGTCGGGGTGAGAGTCGGGGTAAAGGTCGAAGTCGGAGTCGAGGACGGTGTGAAAGTCGGCGTCAGGGTCGGCCCGCCCGGCGTGATCGAGGGCGTGAGCGTCGGCGTCGCGGTCGGCGGCACTGTTACGCCGGCCGTGAAGCACTGCGAGAACTCCGAGGTGTTGTTGCTGGGGTCGGTCGCGGTGGCCGTGACGATGGTTCCGTTGGCCACGGCGACGGCGAGCGTGACGTTGAAGGAGCCGATGCAGGACGCTCCGGTCGAGACGGTCGTCGAGCCCAGAAACGTCATTCCTTCCCCGAAGTCGTTGGGCGGTGCGGCGTTGCAGGTGGGACTCGCGAAGAACTCGATCCGGTAGGGCCCGGAGGTCGCCGTGCTGTCGAGCGTGCCGATGAAGTTCGTCATTCCGACGCCCGCGTTGGTGACCGAGGTCAGGACGGGAAAGTTCTGTCGCTGATTGCCGCCCGTATCGCCATCGCAGTGATCGTTGGCCGTGGGTGTGTTGCCGCTGATGGAGATTCCGAACCCTCCGTTGGAGAAGATCGAATTGCCCAGGATCGCGTTCTGAACGTTGCTGAACGTGCCTCCGATCGCAACGCCGTCGCTCGTGTTGAACGCGATGACGTTCCCGGCGCCGGCGGCGGTCCCTCCGATCGTGTTGGAGCTCGAGAATGCCGGCAGGATGCCGAACTGGCCGTTTCCGAGCGCCGCGGTTCCGGTGACGTCCGTGCCGATGAAGTTGCCCTGGATGACGTTGCCGTCGGTGCCGACATCGGCGATCAGGATTCCGTCCAGGGTGTTCCCCGAAACGAGGTTCCGGGCGGCGGCCGTCGTCCCGCCGATCGTGTTGTCGTGGGCGGCGTTTCGGATGCTGATTCCACTGATTCCGTTCGCGAGGGCGGCCGTCCCGGCGGCGTTCGTGCCGATCCGGTTGCCCTGAATGGTCGTCCCCGTCGTGAGCGTGCCCGAGAGGGCGATCCCGTAGTTCTGGTGCCCGGAGATTACGTTTCCGGAACCGGCCGCCGTGCCGCCGATCGTGTTGTTCGGAGAGCCCGAGATATCGATTCCGCTGGCGGAATTCGCCACGACCAGAGCGGCCGTCCCCGCGGCGTTCGTTCCGATCAGGTTGCCCTGCACGAGCGTGCCCGATGACGGGCTCGACAGCGTGATGTTATCGAACGCGTTGGCGGAGATCAGATTACGCGCGGCGGGCGTCGTTCCGCCGATGACGTTGCCGGTACCGCCAACGACGAGCACTCCGTTCTGGTTCGGGAAATTCGCGAGCGTACCGGTCGGGTCGGGCCCGATGTAGTTGCCTTCGATGTGGTTGCCCGAGCTCCCGATGCTGAAACCGGACTGGCCCTGCAACGCTCCGCGGTTGACGACCAGCCCGCGGATCGTGCTCGATCCGCCAATGATCGTGAAGATCGCGGAGGTCCCACCCGCGCCGCTTCCGTCGATGGCGACGGTGTAGACGGCGTTCAACGCGCCGGTCGCGTTCGTGTTCGCGGAAGAGCCGGGCTGGGTGAACCCGTCGATCGTGACCGACTCGGTGATCGCCGGCAGGCCGCTGCTGAACAGGATGATCGTGTGCAGGCCCGCGCCCGGGATGGCGAAGTTGATCGTGTCGGCGCCGGCCGTGCCGTTGGCGCACTCGCCCGCCGGAGGGGCGGGAACGGGGTTCGTATTCGCCGAGATGATCGCCTCGCGCAGCGTGCAGACACTGTCGTTCTGAGGGTTCCCATCGAGAAGGCTCGTGACGGTGATGGTCGCGGCGGAGAGCAAGGCGGATCGGGCCAGTAAGAGAAGCGCCGAAAGGAACAAACCGCGAGCGGTCTTACCCACCTTGCACCTCCGGAAAACGAGTGAGATCGGGTCGCCGGAGAACGTTGGGAGGAAGCTACGCTTCGCCCGGTTCGGTGTCAACGGGAGTCGTGGCTGCGCCGGCGCCGCAACCTCCGGCGCTCACGCCCGGGCGACAATTTTCGACGCCCGGCGGGCGGGCGTTCTCTACGTGCCGTCCGGAGGCACGTACCGCGCGCGGTTCTCGGGGCCCTCCCGGACCGTCACCTCGGCGACGCGCGTCCAACCGAGCTTCCCGGAGGAGTCCAGCCGCTCCGCGAACCAGCGCGCGATGTTCTCGGCCGAGGTGTTCCGCCCCGCGAACTCGGGGTGGTGGTTGATGTAGGAGTAGTCGAGCTCCTTCGCGATCGCCTCGAGAGCTTTCTTTGCCTGCGCGAAGTCGATGGCGAGGTCGTACTGCTGGAGCTTGTCGGTCTCGAGCGCGGCCTCCACCTCGTAGGAGTGGCCGTGGAGCGGCTCGGCGCCGTCGTCCGTCTCGATCAGGTTGTGCGCCGCCTCGAAGCGGGCCGTGACCGTGACGCGATACGGCATGCGCTACCCGAGGACGGTCGCTTCGCGCGTCACCGACAGCGTCGCCTGCGCCTCGGGCGGGATCGCCAGGAGAGCTTCGAGAACCTTCTTCGGCGTGGACGTCTCGCCGGCGGACTGATCCAGGTTGACCTCGAACGACAGGCTCGCGCCGTCCCCGTCGGCGAGGAGAGCGAGCGAGCGCAGCGCCGGAACCGCTTCGCGCCAGCCGTTCGAGATCGCTTCGCTCGCGCGGTCGACCTGTTCCGCGGACGCGAGCCGCACGAGGTACCGCGCGGACTTGACCGACTTCGAGAGAGCGGGCTCCTGCGGGTCCAGGCATCGCACGTCCGAGACCGACAGGCCCGCCGGCAGCCTGGCGGCGATCGCCTCGGCCGCGTCGGAGGGGAAACGGTCGACGCCCTCGACGTCGAAGACCTCGTGCCGGCTCTCGAGGCCGAGGGGCAGCGCAGGGCCCATCGAGAGCTTCATGTGGGGATTGAAACCCTCGGAGTAACGCGCCGGAAGTCCCGCCGCGCGGATCGCGCGCTCCAGGACGTCCATCGTGTTCCGGTGGGAGAGGAATCGCGCGTCCCCCGACTTCGCGAACGTCACCCGGTGGCGGAAGACGGGACCTCCGGAGCCCCCGACCTTCCGCGCCGCGGAAGGCAGCTCCGGCATCGCCTTCTGGCGGTACGCCGCGCCCTTGGCGACCTCCCGGTATGCCGCAGGGGCGTCGGCCGCCGCGACCGAAGGGTCGAGCGCGGGCAACGTCGCGCCGAAGGACGCCGCGAGCACGGTGTCCTCCCCGTTGCCCGGCACGCCGCACGCGTAACAGTGCCCCCACTTGCAGTCCTCGGTGCGCATCTCCTTCTTCGCCTTCACGAGCTCGACCTTCAGGAAGCGCTTCGTGATGGAGACGTCGAGTACGTCCCAGGGCAGGATCTCGTCGAGCTCGTAGTCGCGGAGGTACGCCGACTTCGGAATCCCCTCGGCCTCGAACGCCCGGTTCCACAGGTCGTAGCGGAAGTGCTCGCTCCAGCCGTCGAACTTCACGCCGGACTTCCAGGCGGTGTGAAGGATCCGCGCGACGCGGCGATCGCCGCGCGACAGGACGCACTCGATCTCGGCCTCCCGCGGCTCGTGCCACTTCATCTTCGCGCCGCGGACGCGGCGGAAGCGGTCCTTCAGGTAGCCGAGCTTCTTCTCGAGGAGCTCCACGCCGTCGAACGGCGCCCACTGGAAGGGCGTCCACGACTTGGGCACGAAGGGGCCGACCGAAACGTTCACCTCTTTGCGCCCGTGCTTCCGTCCCTGCGCGAGGATCCCTTCGACGAGCGTGACGAGCTCGTCCAGGTCTTCCTTCGTCTCCGTGGGAAGCCCGATCATCGTGTAGACCTTGATCAGGTCCCAGCCGCGTCCGAACGCGACGTCGGCGGCCTGGATCATGTCGGCGTTGGTGAAGGTTTTGTTGATCACCCGGCGCAGGCGGTCGGACCCGGTCTCCGGCGCGAACGTGAAGCCCGACTTCCGCACCTCGGAGACCGCATCCGCGAGACCGACCGAGAAAGCCTCCGCCCGGAGCGAGGGGAGCGAGATCGACACGCGCCGGTCGGAGAGCTGCGGCGCCAGGCACCGCACGAGCGGCTCGATCTGGGAGTAGTCGGCGGTCGAAAGGGAGAGCAGGCCGACCTCGCTCCAGCCCGACTCCGCGATGAAGGTCTTCGTCATCGAGACCACGTCCGCGGGGTCGAGCTCCCGGACCGGCCGATACCAGTACCCCGCCTGGCAGAAACGGCAGCCCTGCGTGCAGCCGCGCATCACCTCGAGACCCAGGCGGTCCTGGACGATCTCGACCGAGGGGACCATCGGCTTGTCCGGGTAGTACTCCGGCTTGAGCACCGGGACCCACGTCCGGCGCGCGCGCTCCGGGGCGCGGTCGTCATTGCGGGTGATCGAAACAATCCGGCCGCGCTCGTCGCACGTGACGTCGTAGAACGACGGAACATAAACGCCGTCGAGCGCTGCCAGAAGTGCGAGCACGTCGCGGCGCGCGAGTCCGGCGGCGCGGGCGTCGCGCAACACGTCCAGGAAGCGGGGAAGCGCCTCCTCCGCGTCGCCCACCAGAAAGGCGTCGAAGAAGTCGGCGACCGGCTCGGGGTTGGCGGTGCAGGGACCCCCGCCGAGGACGATGGGGTCGGCGTCACCACGGTCGCGCTGCCACACCGGGATGCCCGAGAGGTCCAGCATGTTGAGGATGTTCGAGTAGTTGAGCTCCGACTGCAGGGAGAACCCGACGACGTCGAAGTCGGCGATCGGGGCGAAGGACTCCACGGTGAAGAGGGGGATCTTTTCCTCGCGCATCCGTCGCTCGAGGTCGACCCAGGGGGCGTATGTCCGCTCGCAGGCGAATTCCGGCCGGCGATTGACGATCTCGTAGAGGATCTTCAGGCCCGTGTGGCTCATCCCGATCTCGTAGGTGTCCGGGAACGCGAGGGCAACCGTCACGGCCGAGGCGGACAGGTCCTTGCGGACCACGTTGCGCTCGATGCCCACGTAGCGCCCGGGCTTCTCCACCGTCGGGAGGATCGGGTCGAGCCGGGGCCGCAGGGATCGGAATCTCATCGGAACCCGCGATTGTAATGGGGACAGATCTATTTTCGGTTTCACGCCGGTCCGATTAAATAGATCTGTCCCCTTTTCGCGAGCTAGGCGTACTTGAACCCGGTCCCGGTGTTGAAGAGCACGACCTGCGATCGGGCGTCCAGGCGGCCACCGGCCGCGAGCTTCTTCGCCGCGGCCCAGGTGGCGGCTCCTTCCGGACAGACGAACATCCCCTCGGCCGCGCCGATTTCGTCCTCCGCTTTCCGCATCTCTTCGTCGGTCACCGTCACCGCGTCGCCGTTCGACTCGCGAAGGATCGCGAGGATGAGAAAGTCGGCGAACGGCTTCGGGACGCGCAGACCCGACGCGTAGGTCGCGGCGTTCTCCCACCTCTCCGCCACGGCCTTTCCTTCGGCAAACGCCTTCGGGATGGGCGCGCATCCCTCGGCCTGGACGGCGATCATCCGCGGCCGCTTCGCGCCGATCCAGCCCAAGCGTTCCATCTCGCCGAACGCCTTCCACATCCCGATGAGTCCGGTCCCGCCCCCGGTCGGATAGAGGACGACATCCGGCAGCTCCCAGCCGAGATCCTCCGCGAGCTCGTAGCCCAGGGTCTTCTTCCCCTCGACGCGGTAAGGCTCCTTCAGAGTCGAGACGTCGTGCCACTTTCCTTCCGCCGCCCCCTGCGCGACGAGCCTCCCGCACGCGTCGATCAACCCGTGGACGAGCGTGACGTTCGCTCCGTACCGCTCACACTCGACGCGGAAGAGATCCGGCGTGTCGTCGGGAAGAAAGACGTCGCACTTCATTCCCGCCCGCGCCGCGTAGGCGGCCGCGGCGCCGCCGGCGTTGCCCGCGGATGGGACCGCGATCCGCGGGAAGCCGAGCTCTTTTCCCTTCGAGACCGCGGCCGAGAGTCCGCGCGCCTTGAACGATCCGGTGGGATTCCCGGACTCGTCCTTGATCCACAGGTCGGGAAAACCCGCGGCGGAGCCGAGCCGGTCCGATCGGAGCAGAGGAGTTCCGCCTTCGCCGAGCGAGACGACGTTGTCCGCGTTCTCGACGGGCATCATTTCGCTCCACCGCCAGATCGTCCGCGGCCGATCGGACGCCGCGTCGCGATCGAGCGGGCGGTCGTGGTATCGCGCGAAGAGCGGCCCGCCGCAGCCGGGCGATGGGCAAACGCCGAAGCGGCTGTCACGGCCGAACTCTCGAGCGCATTTCGTGCATTCGAGATGAGAGAAGAACGAAGGCATGGAGGAAAAGCTATCAGCAGAGAAGTGACGGCCGAGAAGCGAGAACGGACAGCTGCGGAACTATTTTTTTGCGCACCGGTGGCGCGGGAGGAAGGCCGCAACAGAATAGCACCAAACGGAGTGATCAACCACGCTTGACGGTCGCGCGAAGCGGCGCTCATAATCGCCGCGGCCATGGAACTGAACGACCACCTTCGCGAGATGCTGAAGGAGCTGGGACAGGCGATCAACGAATCGATCTCCGGCTCGGGCCGCGTCCACGACTCCATTCAGCGGATCCGCGACGAGGGCTACAACCTCTACATGGTCCTCGACGCTAAGGTGGGCGTGAACAAGCGCGAGGGGCGCGGCTCGCGTGGCCGCTCTTCCGGCGCTCGCGGAGAGCATACGGTCTCGGAAGAGCGCGCGGCGTTCCGCATCAACGTGAAGGATCTGCGATTCCTGAAATCCGTCGGCATCGATCCCACGCGGAAGGTTCGGAACCGGCGGACGCCGAACGCCCGGGTCGTGCGTCTGACGCGCCGCCCGCGCGCCCTCAAGGGCGGCTGATCCCCTCCGCGTCGCCCCCTGCGGCGCGCCGCCCGGTGGTCTCCCCGAAATGACGATCGCACCCTCCCCCGAAGCGCTCGGCCTCTCGATACCGCAGTGGGAGGATCTCGCGCGGCGCTGGTCGGTTCCGCGGTACCGCGGCCGCCAGATCTTCGATGCGCTTCACCGGCGCGGTGCGCGGTCGGCCGCCGGGATCCACGAGATCCCGCGCGGCCTGCGCGACCGTCTCGACCTCGAGATGCCGATCGGCCTTCCCGCGATCGTCAAGTCCGAGGAGTCTCGCGACGGGAGCGTCAAGTACGGCCTGGCTCTCGCCGACGGAGCGCTGATCGAAGCCGTCTACATGCCGGGCGATCCGGCGGCCGCGGAGGTCAACGAGTTCGAGGACGCGCGGGCTGTTGGTCGGGACACGGGACACGGGACACGGGACACGAGTCGGGACAGGGGACACGGGACAAGGGACACGAGATTCACGGTGTGCCTTTCTTCCCAGACCGGGTGCGCCGTCGACTGCGCGTTCTGTGTCACGGGACGGCTGGGCGGCGGTCGCAACCTGACGGCCGGAGAGATCGTCGGACAGCTCTATGCCGTCCTCGACGCCGTCGGGCGCAAGAGCGACTCTGCGCGGATCGTCTTCATGGGGATGGGCGAGCCGTTCCTCAATCCGGACGGAGTGATCGCAGCGCTCGACGTCCTATTCGAGGTGATCCCGCGCCGGCGCGTGACCGTCTCGACGTCCGGCATCACGCCGGCGTTCGCCCGCTTCGCCGCGCTCCCTCGCCGTCCCAACCTCGCCGTGTCGCTGAACGCCGCGGACGACGCGACCCGGTCGTCGATCATGCCGATCAACCGGACCTATCCGCTCGACGGCCTGATCCGGGCGATGCGGGCGTGGCCGGTCGATCCGCGTCGAAGGATCACCGTCGAGTACGTGCTGATCGCGGGGCGCAACGACACGGCAGAGGATGCGCAACGTCTCGTCCGGCTGCTCGACCGGATCCCGGCGAAGGTCAACTTGATCCCGTTGAACGAGGATCCGACCTACCTGCCGGGCTGGACGCGCCCGGCGGAGGAAGTCATCGATCGGTTCGCCGCGACCCTGTCGGCGGGGGACGTCGCCGTAACCGTCCGGCGCAGCCGCGGTCCCGACGCCGCCGCGGCCTGCGGTCAGCTCAAGGGGCGGACGCAGGATCCGCGGAAGGCTCCCCGGGCGCCATAGGCGGAAGGCGCCGCGCGAAGAAGTCGGTCCAGCGGCTCCGGTATTCATCCGCCGCGACCTTCGCGGCTTCGTCGGGGTGGTGGCAGTGCCCCGCGCCGGCAACGCGGAAGACCTCGCTGCCCGGCGGAAGCGCGTCGAGGAGCCGGTCGACGAAACGCGGAGGGACGAGCCGGTCCGCCTCTCCGTAGACGAGGCAGACGGGACAGCGGACCCGCCGGAGCGCCGCGACCGGATCCGCATTTTCGAGCCCTCCCGGGACGTGCTCCAGCCGCAGGTCCCGCTTGATGCCGGCGACGGCGAGCGCGACGGCCCAGCGCGTCGCGAGGGACAGCAGGAATCCGGGAACTCCGGTCGAAGCCGAAAGGTAGTGTCGCGCCATCTTCCGCGCGTCGGCGAAGGGTGACTCGAGCCAGATGGCGCGGACCGCGGGGCGATGCCCCGCGAGCTCGAGAGCGACGGAAGAGCCCGCCGAGCAGGAGTGGATTCCGAGCCGCGTCGGATCGACGCCCCACCGCCTCTTGGCGGAAGTGATCGCATTCGCGAGGTCGTCCTTCTCGAGCAGGCCGAACGTCGTGTAACGCCCGCCGGAGTCGCCGTGGCCGCGCAGGTCCGGGAGGAGCACGTTGTATCCGAGACCGAGCGCGAGGAGCGCGGAGTCTTCCCACTCGCAGGCGCGCCCCCCTTTGCCGTGGAGGAAGAGGATCGTCGACCTCTTCGCCGCCTGGCCCGGTGACGCGAACGTCGCCGCCATCTCGACCGGATCGAGAGGACCGCCGGGATGCCGGAACTCCTCCACGATGGGAGCGACCCGGCGGAGCGCCTCCTGCATCTCCGGCTGGCGATCGGGAGCGGGAGCGAGTCCTGCGGGAGCCACGAGACGCGGCGCGAGACGCCGTGCCGCGAGCCAGGACGCCGCCGCGAAGAGGCCGGCGCCGGCGGAGAGAGCCGACAGGAGTCGCCGCGTCGCTCGCGTCACGGGGGTCGGCCCTCGCCGGAAGCTAGGGAAGACCGTGGGCCGCGCGGACCCGGCGCGATTTTTTTCCGAAGACGCCGGCGACCTCGACCGGACCGTTCACGTAGGCCTGGCAGGCGAGGCGCACCGCCCGCCCCTTCCAGCGCTTCCGGACGAACGCCAGCGGCTTGCCGAGCCACCACGTGGCCATCGAGAAGCGTTCCCGGCCGGTGGGCGGCGAGAGGTTCTCCGCGCCCGCGAGCGGCAGGACCGCGCAGGTCGTGCAGAGCCCCTGGCCCCCGCACCACTTCCAGAGCTGGGCGTTCGCGTCGAGCGCCGCGTCCCACAGCCGATAGCCCTCCCAGACGTCGATCTCCTCGCCGTTGATCGCGCACCGGACGCGCCGGCGTTCCTTCGCGGCCTCGTTCGCCACGGGCGGGATTGTAAGGCGGCGGCCTGTCAGCGCGGCGCGAGAAGCGCGCGATCCCAAGCCTCGCGCCGAAAGAGGAGAGCGACGCCGGGCTTCCGGTCGCCGGGGCGGACGGTCACCGAAGTGCGGGCCGGGTCGTCCGGCGACGAGGTGACGACGGAGATCCCGCGCCAGCCGAGAAGGAATCCGTAATTCCCGGGAGCGACGAGCGACAGCCGGAAGCGGCCGCCGGCGTCCGTCACCGCCGGGGAGGACCACCCGAGATCCTTGTCGTGCGGCAGACCCCACACGACGACGCCCGCGACCGGACGGCCGGCCTCGTCGGAGACCCGTCCCTCGACGACCGCGGGCGCATTCGCGGAACGGCGCACGGCTTCGGCCGTCGGTCGTGGCGGAGTCACGCACGCGGCGGCGGCGAGCGCGATCGCGAGCAGACCCGCGCGGTTCCGCTGCGAACGGGCGAACGCATTCACCGGTCTATGATCCTTCGAACGGGGTGCGGAAATGGCGGACGGCTCGATCCCGACCGGAAAAGACGCGCAGGAGTCCCAGGCCGATGGCGCGGCGCCCGCGCGCCCGCGGGAGAAACCGGCGGGCCTGCACGCAGGCCAGGAGTTCACCGCTTCCGCGGTGTGGAGCGGCGACGGCTCCGGCGCCGGACACGTCCAGCTCCCCGACGCGGCCGTGACGTTCCCGATCGCCGGCTCGCGCGGTCCGGAAGACCCCGCCGGCGCGAACCCGGAGGAACTCCTCCTCGGAGCCCTGGCCGCCTGTTTCGTGAACACGTGGGCGATCTTCCTGAAGAAGCTGCAGGTCGGGTACGCGGAGCCCGCCATCCGCGTGAGCGCGCGGCTGGAGGACGATCCCGGCGGCGGCTTCCGCGTCACCGACGCCGTCATCCACGCGCAGGTCCCGGCGTCGCTCTACGAGACCGACCGCGCAAAGGTCGACAAGACGCTCGCGCTCTCCGAAAAGTACTGCATCGTTTCGAAGGTGGCGCGCGCGGCGATGCCGGTGAAGGTCGAGGTCCAGACCGTCTAGTCGTGCGCGCGAAGGATCACGATCGTGGCGCCCATTCCGCCGCGCTCGGGCGGGGCGTCGAAGACTTCGGCGACCCGGGCGTCGGCGGCCAGCAGCCTGCGGATCTCGGCGCGGCGCACGCCCTTGCCCTTCCCGTGGATGAGGCGAACCTCGCGGAACCCCCGCCGGCGTGCTTCGTCGAGGTAACCCGAGACGACGTCGGGCACGTCGCGTGGCAGGAAAGAGTGAAGGTCGAGCGAGTCCTCGATGGGGACGCGTTTCACGCGCGCGACAAGGTCAGCTCTCCGAGAGGTTGACCCGAAGACCCTCCGTCCTCTCGCCGCCGACCGCGTCCGGTTCCTCCGGAAGCGGAATCGGCGCGCCGCAGACGCACGGGACGACGAGGGGCGCGGCGAGCTCGGGGCCGCGGAAGACGAAGGGCCTGCCGTCGTTGGTCGAGCGGTCCGCCGACCAGCGGCGCAGCGACCCCGCGATCTCCTCCGGCCGGACCATCCAGTTCACCGCGAGGTGACACGAGCAGCCGGGGCAGTCGGTCCAGTGGTAGTTCATGGGGAAGAAGCTATCAGCTAGCCCCGCATCTCCTTGTGGGCCTTCTTCCGCTCGTACATCACGCTGTCGGCCTTCTCGATCGCGTGGTCGATCGGCGTCCGGCGGGTGAAACGGGCGACGCCGACCGACGCGGAAAGGAAGCGCTGGTAGGCCCGGTCCTTCAGCCGCTCGGTCTTGCGGACCTCCTCGATCTTTCCGGGCAGCATGTAGAAACGCTTCTTCGCGAGCTCCTCGTCCATTCCCGGAAGGATCACGAGGAACTCGTCGCCTCCCCAGCGGATCAGAAAGTCGGCGCCGCGGATCAGTCTTTTGATCGCGGTCGCGATCGTCCAGATCGCCTTGTCCCCCTCGTCGTGCCCCCGCGTGTCGTTGATCGTTTTCAGCTCGTCGACGTCCACGAGGACGACCGTTCCGCCCGCCGCCTCGCGGTCGAGGGTGGGCCGGATCTCGTCGAAGAAGTGGCGGTTGTAGACCTCGGTGAGCGGATCGATCAACGCGAGGCGCTTGCGCCGCCGCGTGTCATCGAGCGCCTTCGCGTGGATGACGGCGAGCCTCGCCTCCGTCTCCTCCATCGCCCAGATGATCAGACCGATTCCGAACAGCATTTCGAGGAAGAGGTCGTAGAAACCGGCGTACGGGAGAAAGAAGAACTCCGTGTGCCTTCCGGAGAGCGCGTTCAGTCCGTACAAGACGGCGTAGGCCCCCTGGAATGCGGCCGTGGTCAGGCCGAGCAGAGCCGCGAACCGCTTTCCGAGCCCGTTCGATCGGCTCGCGAGGATGAGCATGGCCGCGACGGCCCACGCGATCGCGAGGATCGCGGCGTGAACCGCGGCGAAGAGCCGTGCGTCCTTGGCCCAGAGGACGATCGCCAGGGCGACCGGAATCCCCAGGACAGCAGTCAGCGCGAGGGGTCGGGCGAGCCCGGTCTGGCGGTCCATCCGGCGCGCGGCCGTGACGAGCGCCACGATGAAGAGGATGTTCCAGTACTGGTACAGAAAGTTTTCGAAGGGGAGGCCGCGGCCGGAGAGGAGGAGAAGCGAGACCAGGGAGAGAGCCAGGAACATCCACGCGACGCCGGCCGCGTTCAACGCCCGATTGCCTTTCCCGCGCGACAGATACAGGAAGATCGCGGCGAGAAGAGCCGCCCCCACGGTGTGGATGAGGGACCCGAGAAAGAAGATGTTCATCGAGCGCTTTCGAAAGGGTAGAGACTTGCGGACCGCCGGTCAACGCGAGACGGGCCGCGGCCGGACGAATCTTTCCGTGCTACCCTTTTCCGAGTAGCTTGCAAGCCTTCGAAAAAGCGCCTCCGGACGTCCAGGAAATCCTCTCGAAGCCGATCAAGGAGCTTGGCCTCACGCTCGAAGGCTCTCCGCTCGAACGCTCCATCCAGAGGCTCTACCGGGAGCTCGAACGGAAGGGAATCCGCAAGTTCCGCCCGGTCTGTTACCTGACGGACGAGTGGGGATGTCCGTCGGGGGAGCCCGTCATCGGAATCCCCTTCTACCTCGCCAATCCCAAGCTCGCGCGGCTCGAGAAAGAGATGAACGACCTCGAGGACGAGCGCGAGATCATGATGTACCTCCGGCACGAGGCGGGACACGCGTTCAACTACGCGTACCGGCTCTACGAGACCGCGGACTGGCGCGAGCTCTTCGGTCCGTTCCGCCGGCCATACCGGGAAGACTACCGGCCCGTCCCTTTCTCCAAGCGGTTCGTCCGGCACATCGACGGCTGGTACGCGCAGAAGCACCCGGACGAGGACTTCGCCGAGACCTTCGCGGTCTGGCTGACGCCGCGCTCCAACTGGCGCAAGAAATACCGGGGGTGGGGCGCGCTCGCGAAGCTCAAGTACGTCGACCGCATGGCGCGGAAGTTCAGGGACGCGGAGCCCCTGCACGCAAAGGGCAGGACGGACATCACCGTCGAAGAGATGGAGACGACGGTCGCCGACTTCTACGACAAGGCCCTCGTCGAACCGCTCTCGGCGGAGGAGCTACCGCTGGAGACGGACCTCTCGGACATCTTCAGCGCGTCGCGCCGCCGCAAGAAAGGGGTCCGGCCCGCGGTGGACCTGATGCGCGAGAACCGGCAGGCCATGGTCGACAAGCTGACCTATTGGACCGGCGTCCAGCGCCCGTTGATCAAGCGTCTCGTCGAGACGATCGAGTCGAAAGTCGGCGAGCTCGGGTTGAGGGCGGAGGTGAAGTGCGAGAAAGAACACCTGACGGAGGTCTCGGTCTACGCGACCGCGCTCGCGATGAACTACCTGACGCGCGGCAAGTTCGTTCAGTCGTGAGATGAGCTCGACGAAACTGAAGGTCGCGGTCCTCTACGACGTCTGGGAAGAGACGGAGCCTCCCCCCGAGCCGCCGCCGGAGAAGCCCGCCCGCGGCAAGCGCCGGAAGAAGAAACGCGAGAAGGCGGATCGCGAGGAGATCTTCGAGGCGCTCGGGAAGCTCGGGCACGAGCCCTTCTACCAGGTGCTCGACGGCGCCGAGAAAACCCTCGTCGCGCTGGCGAAGTGCGACGCGGACCTCGTCTTCAACCTGACCGAGTCGTACGCCGGCGACGACACCAAGGACATGAACATCGCGGCGTACCTGGAGCTCCTCGACTGCCAGTACACCGGCGCCGGTCCGCACGCCATGTACCTGGCGCAGGACAAGGCGCTCGCCAAGAAGATCTTCGCGTTCCACGGCATCAAGACGCCGTTCTTCGCGACGTCGTACCGCGGGAAGCTCGACCACTCCCACGACATTTCGTTCCCGCTCATCGTCAAGCCGACGTCGGAGGACGGGTCGATCGGCATCGACCAGGGCTCGTTCGTCGAGAGCGTCAAAGAATTGATGGAGCGTATCCACTACATCCAGGAGGAGTTCGATTCGCCGGCGCTGATCGAGGAGTACATCGAGGGGCGCGAGATCTACGCCGCCATCCTCGGCAACGAGAACCCGGAAGTCCTCCCGATGGTGGAGCTCGACCTTTCCAAGCTCCCGAAAGGCACGCCCCGGATCGCCGGCAAGGAAGTGAAGTGGGAGACGGAGACGGAGGCGTACAAGGTCACGAAGTCCGCGCCGGCCGAGGACCTCGACGAGGCCGTCACCAAGCGCCTCTCCGAGACGGCGCTCTCCGCGTACCAGGCCTTGAAGCTGCGCGACTACGGGCGCATCGACATGCGGCTCTCGAAGAAGGGAGAAGTGTTCGTCATCGAGGCGAACCCGAATCCCTGGCTGGCGTCGACCGCCGAGTTCGCGATGGCCGCGAAGAAGGCCGGCCGCAACTACACGGAGCTGATCGCCGAGATCGTGGACCTGGCCCGATCCCGCTACGCGAACGTCTAGAGAGATAGACTTTCCCCGAGGTAAATCGATGAAGAAAACCGCCGGCCTCGCCGTCGCGATCGGTCTCTCGCTCGCGATCCCTGCCTTCGCCAAAGAAGTCGCGGGAGTGAACGTCCCGGAATCCACGACCGTCGAGGGGAAGACGCTCAAGCTGAATGGAGCGGGCCTCCGCAAGAAGATGGTCTTCAAGGTCTACGTCGCCGGCCTCTACCTCGAGACGCCGTCGAAGGATGGAGTGGCCGTCATCTCGTCGGACCAGACCAAGCGGATGCATCTCTCCGTTCTGCGCTCTCTCTCGTCCCACCAGGTCAACGAAGCGATCGAGGAGGGTTTCGAGAAGAACTCGAAGGCGAAGATGGGGGCGCTGAAAGCGCGGCTGGACAAGCTCGCGGCGATGATCCCCAACGTGGAGAAGGGGGACGAAATCGTCCTGACCTACGTCCCGGGCAAGGGCACCGTGGTCTCCGCGAAGAACGCCGAGAAGGGCGTCATCGAGGGGAAGGATTTTGCGGACGCGCTCCTCTCGGTGTGGCTCGGTCCCGAACCGGTGCAGGCGGACCTGAAGACCGCGCTTCTCGGCGGCTGACGCCGCGGTCCGGCCCCTACGCGACGGCCGGGGTCTCGAGCCGCGGCCCCAGTCCGAGCTTCCTCCGGAAGCGGTCGAAGGCGACCGAGAGGAAGACGATCTCGATCCAGATCCGCGACATCAGCGGAATTCTTTCGACTCCGCCCGAGAGAACCGTCGTGATCGCCGCGCGCATCGGATCGAAGGGGTCCTTCGAGCAGAAGGCCTCGAAGAAAACGGGATCGTAGAAGTTGTAGACGAACCGCCGGAAGCGCGCGACGAGCCGGTTCGTCTCCCGTCCGTACGGAGCGAGGTCGGCGGCGCGCACCGGGCCCGGTTTTTCGAGCGCGCCGTCGATCAACCGCGCCGCCCGCTCTCCCATCGCCAGAGCGAGAAAGACGCCCGTGGAGAACACGGGGTCCAGGAACGTCGCGGCGTCGCCCACGAGGATCCAGCCGTCCCCGCTCGCCGCCGCCGAAGACGACGAATAGTCCGAGATCCCGACGACGCGGCTGGTGCGGCGCGCTCCCTCGAGCATCCCGGTCATGCGGGCCGAGCGCGCCATCAGCCAGTCGAACCGGTCGTCGAGCGACGTCTTTGCGGCGGCTTCCCTCTGGGCGAGAGCGGGCTCGAAGACCGCTCCGACGCTCGCCGTCCCGTCCGAGAACGGAATCACCCAGTACCAGACGCCGCGCGCGATCGGAAGGAGGATGTCGCCATGCCGCTGATCTTCGGGCCAGCGGAGCCCCTCGTAGTGGGCGAAGAGGGCCGCCCGTTTCAGCTTCTTGTCGAATCGCCGCGTTCCGAGCTGGCGCGAGAGGAAGGCGTCCTGGCCGGACGCGTCGACGACGACCCGGGCGCGGATCTCCCCCTCCGGTCCCCCCCGCGTCCGGGCGATCACCCCGACCGCGGTCGACCCCTCGAACAGGACCCGCGAAACCGCGGTCTCCTCCCGGACCTCGGCGCCGGACTCCTCGGCGTGGCGCAGGAGGAGATTGTCGAAGTCGGCGCGCTTGACCTGGTAGGCCGACGGGTGCCGGTCATCGATACCCCGGGAGAAGTCCACAGGACGCACTCCGCCCGCGTCCTCGTTCCAGAAGAATGCACCGTACTTCTTCTGGAAACCGGCGGCCCGGACCTTGTCGCCGACGCCCAGCCGCTCGAGGATCGGAAGGCTGTACGGAAGCATCGACTCCCCGACGTGGAAGCGGGGAAACTTCTCGCGCTCCACGACCAGGACCTTCCGGCCGGCCCGCGCGAGCAGCGTCGCGACGGTCGAGCCGCCGGGCCCGCCGCCGATCACGACCGCGTCGTAAGATTCCGTCATCGTCGCGATTCTCTCATTCGAAATCGTTGTCAGCCATCCGCGGAGAGCTGACAGCTGAGAACTGAGAACTGACTACTTCCATCATCGAATTCCGCAACGTCCGCAAATCTTTCGGCGGCGGACGGCCCGTCCTCGACGGGCTCTCGCTCGCGCTGGCCGAGGGGGAGACGCTGGCGCTCGTCGGGCCGTCCGGTTGCGGAAAGACGACCGCGCTGAAGCTCGTCAACCGGCTCCTCGATCACGACGCGGGCGAGGTGATCGTCTTCGGACGCGACGTGCGCGGCGAGGATCCGATCGCGCTGCGGCGGCGGCTCGGGTACGTCATCCAGGAGGCCGGCCTCTTCCCCCACTGGACCGTGCGGCAGAACGTCGAGGCCGTTCCGCGGCTTCTCCAGTGGAAGGAGAGCGCCCGCCGGTCCCGCTCCGACGAGCTCCTCGCGCTGGTCGGGCTGCCCGCGGCCGAGTTCGGCGAGCGCCGGCCGCGGCAGCTCTCGGGCGGCCAGCGCCAGCGGGTGGGCGTCGCACGCGCGCTCGCGGCGGACCCGCCGGTCCTGCTGATGGACGAGCCGTTCGGCGCGCTCGACCCGATCGCCCGGCGCGCGATGCAGCGCGAGTTCCTGGACTGGAAGCAGCGGCTCGGCAAAGCCGTGCTCCTCGTGACCCACGACCTGCGCGAGGCGTTCCGCCTGGGCGACCGCGTCGCCATCCTCGACCGCGGGCGCGCCCGTCAGGTCGGGACGCCGCGCGAAATCCTGGAATCGCCGGCGGACGACTTCGTGCGGGAATTCGTCTCGGACGAGGTGACGCCGTGAGCGGCTGGCCCGCGTACTTCTGGGACCGCCGGGCGGAAATCGCCGCGCTGACCGGGGAGCACGTCGTGCTCGTCGTCCTCTCGACGGCGCTCGCCGTGGCGATCGGCGTCCCCCTGGGCGTCGCGCTGACGCGCCGGCCGCGGCTGGCGCGGCCCGTGCTCGGGTTCGCCAACGTGGTGCAGACGATTCCGAGCCTCGCGCTCTTCGGCTTCCTGATCCCGATGCCGTTGATCGGCGGGATCGGCGCCCGCACCGCGATCGCAGCGCTCGTCGTGTACGCGCTCCTTCCGATCCTGCGGAACACGTACGCGGGCATCTCGTCGGTCGACCCCGCGGTCGTCGAGTCCGCCACGGGGCTCGGTATGACGCCGCGCCAGCGCCTGGCGCTCGTCGAGCTGCCGCTCGCCTTTCCGGTCGTGCTCGCCGGCGTCCGGATCGCGACGGTCGTGTCGATCGGCCTCGCCACGATCGCCGCCGCGATCGGCGCGGGAGGGCTCGGGGTTCTGATCTACCGGGGGGTCGCGATCGTGGACCACCGATTGATCCTCGCGGGCGCGGTCCCGGCGGCGCTCCTGGCTCTCGCGGCAGACGGCCTGCTCGGCTGGATCGAACGGCGGGTCCAGCCGTGAAGCGGAAGTGGATCGTCCTTCTCCTCGTCGTCCTCGCCGCGGCGTGCCGTCGGTCCGGCGACCGGCCCATCCGGGTGGGCTCGAAGAACTTCTCGGAGCAGGTGCTCCTGGGGGAGATCGGGGCGCAGGGACTGGAGGCGCGCGGCGTTCGCGTCGATCGGCGCCTGAACCTGGGGGGCACCTTCATCTGCCAGCAGGCTTTGAAGGCGGGAGAGCTCGACCTCTATCCCGAGTACACCGGGACTGCGTTCACTGCGATCCTGGCGCGCAAGCCGGTCTCGGACCCGCGGATCGTCCGGGAGACCGTCCAGACGGAATATCGGAAGCGCTGGAATCTCGTCTGGTCGCCGCCGCTCGGATTCGAGAACACGTTCGCGCTGGTCGTGCGGGGCGAGGACGCGCAGCGGCTCGGCATCCGGAAGATCTCGGACCTCGCGGCGCATCCCGAGATCCGGCCCGGGTTCGGATACGAGTTCCTGGAACGCGAGGACGGATTCCCGGGCCTGGCGAAGACGTACGCACTTGCCTTCCGGGAGCGGCCGGCGCAGATGGACCTGGGCCTCCTCTACACCGCGCTCCAGAGCCGGAAAGTCGACGTCGTCGCCGGCAACTCGACGGACGGGTTGATCGACGCGATCGGGGGAGTCGTGCTCGAGGACGACAAGCGCTACTTCCCCCCATACGACGCGGCGTTCGTCGTGCGCGCGGAGGCGTGGACCCGCCCGGAGGTGAGGCAGTTCCTCGAGTCGCTCGCCGGAAAGATCGACGCCGCCGCGATGCGGAAGATGAACGCGCAGGTCGACAAGGAGAAGCGGCGTCCCGAGGACGTCGCGAAGGAGTTCTTGCGCGGCCTCGCCCGGCGCTGACCCCGCTAGTTTTCGATCAGCCGGAACGTCGGCACCACGTCCCGCCCCAGGACGCTGCGCAAGACCGTCGCGTGCAGGACCTCGTCGGAGAGGATCCGCCCGGCCGACGCCGCGAGCGCGCGGTCCTGGAACTTGTCGACGACCGTCAGGTACGCGCGGGCCGCCCCGACCTCCAGCTTGAACGCGAGCTCCAGGACGTCCTTCTCGTTCGCGAGCGGCACGCCGAAAACGTACTCCTTCTTCGGCTCGACGGGGCTTCCGCCCTTGCGGCGCACCGCATCCACGATGAGGTCGCGATGAATCTCGTGGCTGCCCTGGAAGAGGAGGCCGACTTCCTTCGTCTTCTCGGTCAAGAGCCCGCTCTTTCCGGCCAGCCCGTACGCCCAGATCGCCTCGTGCTCCAGCGCGAGCGCCGTGTTCAGGAGCGTGATGTCCTCGCCGGGCGCGGCCGGTTTCGAGCGGGAGATGGCGATCAGTGGCTGGCCGGCGGCGGCCATTCCCAGCGCGAGCCCGGTCCGCGCGGCGGCGCGGAAGAAGTCACGGCGAGGACGGTGGATCGTCACGGTTCACCTCCGAAGGCTGCGGGGATTGGTCGATGCGGGGAAGGTTACTTCAGCGAACCGGAAAATAGATCTGTCCTCATTTCAAAAGAAACCCCGGCCCGGCGCGTGCCGGACCGGGGTCGGGAAGCGAGCTCCCCGGTCTTACTGGTCGGACGCCTCCGCTCCGAAGTGGGTGACCTGCGGGGCGTTGTCGTGGCTGTGGCTGAAACCGGAGTGGGGGGTCGCGGCATAGGGGAAGGCCGGGTTGTACGCCTTGTCCGGCCCGTCGACGCCGTCGCCGAGCGAATCGTTTGGCGAGTGGTTGAAAGCGGGTACGAGCACTCCCGCGAGAATGCGCAGCTCGATGTCGACGACGTCGTCGTACGGGCGGCGTCCGTTCGGGAATCCCGCGAGGTCTCCGCCCAGGACGCCCAGACGGTTGGCGAGCGAGGGCGGCGTCGGGAACACGGCGACGTTCAGGCGGAGCTGGTCGGACACGACCTCTCCCGGCCGGCGCGTCAGGCCGTCGACGCCGAGGACGACCGCGAGCAGGTCGTTGCGCGGCGTGGGCGGCGAGTCGATGTTGAAGAGCGCCTTCAGGATCTTCGGCACTTCCGGATCGAGGACGGAGGTCGCGAAC
>JBKPMI010000134.1:0-5757 GCA_046732075.1 Acidobacteriota bacterium
TGACGGAGGTCGGCGGCAACGTCGCCTTCCGCGACATCGTCGAGGGGGAGAACCTCCGCGAAGAGACCGACCGGGTCACCGGCCTCGCCCAGAACATCATCGTGGAGACGGTCGGCGCCGAGAAGAGGTCGCCCCAGGTTCTCGTCCAGGGGAAGGGCAACGACAAGAAGTACCTGCTGCCGATCGGGTCGCACCTCATGGTGACGGACGGGCAGACGGTTTCACCCGGCGACGTCCTCGCGAAGATCCCGCGCGAGACCACCAAGACGAAGGACATCACGGGCGGTCTCCCCCGAATCGTGGAGCTGTTCGAGGCGCGCCGTCCGAAGGACGCCGCGGTCATCACCGAGATCGACGGAACGGTCTCGCACGGCCCGATCGCGAAGGGCATGCGCAAGGTCATCATCACCGGGGACGACGGGGAGACCCGCGAGTACCTGATCCCCCGCTACACCCACGTCAACGTGCAGGAGGGGGAGCGGGTCCGCGCGGGCGATCCGTTGATCGACGGTCCGATCAACCCGCACGACATCCTCGCGATCCTGGGGGAGAAGGAGCTGCAGCGTTACCTGGTCGACAAGATCCAGGAGGTCTACCGCTCCCAGAACGTCGCGATCAACGACAAGCACATCGAGGTCATCGTCCGGCAGATGATGCGCAGCGTGAAGATCGAGGAGGTCGGCGACACCGACTTCCTGATCGACGAGCAGGTCGACCGTTTCCGGTTCGAGGAAGAAAACGAGCGGGTGATCACGGCCGGCGGGCAGTCGTCGATCGGGCGGCCCATGCTGCTCGGCATCACGAAGGCGTCGCTCTCGACCGACTCGTTCGTGTCCGCAGCCTCGTTCCAGGAGACGACCCGGGTGCTCACCGAGGCCTCGATCTCGGGCAAGGTCGACAACCTGCGCGGCCTGAAGGAGAACGTCATCGTCGGACGGCTGATCCCGGCGGGCACCGGCATGGACTACTACCGGAACGTCGTCCTCGAGAGGGAAGAGATCCCGCAGGTGGAGGAGCCCGCGCTCGAGGACTTCCTGACCGATCCGGCGGAAGAGCTGGCGCTCGCGGAGGCGGACGCCGAAGTCGACGCCTCCGAAGAGGATTAAGGGTCGGAAACAAATCGTTCGTTGCTCGGGCCCGCGATCGCGGGCCCGAGTTTTTTGTTAACCTTCGACCTTCCGGGACAGCTCATGAACCAGTCGAACCGCTCGTTCGTCCGCCCCCGCCGTGCCCTCGGGGCGGCGGCCGTCTTCTTTTCCGCGGCGATCCTGGCGGCCGGGGGAGAGCTTCCGCCGGCGGTCGGATCGGCGGCCACCCCGGCGGAGCGGGACGCGCTCGCCTCGTGGGTTCTCTCGCAGCCGGAAGTTCGCGCCGCCGTTAGAAGCCGCCGGACCCGGGTGCTCCGCGTCTGGACGGATGCGATCAAGGTCGATGGAACGTCCCGGCGGAGGGCAACCGTCCTCCTGCGCGACTACGAGGCCGGCAACTCCCGGGAGATCACGGTGGATCTCGCGACCGGGCGGATCAACGTGCGGGAGCTCCCGGGCGTTCAGCCGAGCGAGGACGAAGTCCGCGAGGCCATGGAGATCGCCCGGAAGGATCCGGCCCTGGCCCGCTTCGCCCGGGACCCGCGTCTCACGCTGATGGGCGGCTTTTACAACGTGAGCGTCTACCCGGATGACCCGTGCTCGCGCGAAATCTGTCTCGAGCTCGCTTTCATGAAACCGAGCTACGAGAAAAATCCGGCGCGCCACCTGATCGTGAACCTGACGCGGCAGGTCGTTTCCAACCACGACTTCCGACCGGCCCGCGCGGGCGCTCCGGCGCCCCGGATGAGCGAGCCCGAGCGATGAACGCACGACGGCTTCTCCGGGCGGTCCTCTTCGTCGCGCTCGCGGCCGCCGGGACACGCGATCTCTCCGCGCAGTGCGCGGCCGGCGCCACCCACCTGACGTGGCCGTCGGTGAACCCGGTCTGGGATTTCTGCTTCGTCAAGCCGGGTCAGTCTTCCGGCACGAATGGCTCGGGGCTCGAGCTCACGAACGTCCACTACAAGGGGACACTGGTTCTCACTCAGGCGCACATCCCGATCCTGAACATCAAGTACGTGCCCAACATCGCGAGCTGCGGCGGTCAGAACCTGTGCTACCGCGACTGGTTCTTCGGGGACGCTCCGTTCCAGTGCTCCCCGACCGTGGCGGCAGGCTACTGCACCGCCACGACGACGCCGGCGTCGTCCGACCCTCAGAGCTTTTGTCCGGGGAGCACGGCCTGCACGGTTTGCCAGCACCCCGGATTCGACGCCGGAGCGTTCACGGGAGTCGCCGTCGAGGACCTGGGGACGAGCCTGAAGCTGACCGCGCAGTGCGCCGCCGGCTGGTACCGATACATCCCGGAGTGGGAGTTCTATCCCGACGGGACGCTGCAGGCGCGCTTCGTCGCGACGTCCATCAACAACGGCTGCGTCGCCTACACGCACGACCACCACGCGTACTTCCGACTCGACTTCGACGTCAACGGCGGCTCGGTGAACTCGGTCGACCAGGTCCTTCCCGGGAACGTGCTTCAGCGAGCCACCACCGAGAGGAATTACATCGACACGAGTCCGGCACGGAGCACGTGGAGGGTGACGGCGCCCGGCTCCCCATACTTCGTGGAGATCACCCGGAATCCGGAGGACGGCGGGGCGGGGGATCCGGCGGTAGTGCCCAATGACTTCCCGATCGCCGATGGCTGGGTGCTCGCCTACGACGCAAGCGAGATCTCCGACTACTCGAACCTGCTCACGTGTCCGGCAAACCTCAACAGCTTCATGAACGGGCAGAACGTCGACGGGACCGACATCGTGATGTGGGTCCGGGCGGCCGCGCTCCACCAGGGGGAGCCGGGGGGGATCTCCCACGACTGCTCGATGGTCGGCCCGACGATCCGGGTGCTCCCTTCCACTCCTCCGGCGACCCAGTTTCACACGCTCCCGCCCTGCCGGATCGTCGACACCCGCAACGCCGCCGGGCCGTATGGCGGTCCGGGCCTTCAGGCCGGCGCCGTCCGGAACTTCGTGCTGGCGGGGCAGTGCGGCGTGCCGATGACCGCAACCAGTGTGGCCGCGAACCTGGTCGTCTCCCAGCCCACCGCTCCGGGGCACCTGACCATCTACCCCACGGGCAGCGCGGCGCCGCTCGCGAGCGCCTTGAACTTCTCGGCGGGCCAGACCCGCGCCAACAACGCGGTCCTGCCGCTGGGGGCGGCCGGAGCGGTCTCCGTGCAGAGTACGATCTCCGGGACGGTGCAGTTCATCCTGGACGTCACCGGCTGGTTCGAGTGAACCGCTGGAGAGGGTGTCAGGTTTGGAGGTTTCTGGGGAATAGGTGTCAGGTATCAGGTGCCAGGTTTCAGGAATCCCGAATTCAGCTTTTTCCCCTGATCCCAAGGGCTCAGCCCCTGACACCTGACACCTGAGACCTGAAACCTATGCTCCTGACCCCTTCCACCTGACCCCTTCTCCCCCCGGTCGGCTTGACAAGGTCCAAGGGCTCCCGTAGGATTCGCGGGTTTTTCCCTCGGACTCCGGCGGCGCCCTGTCGAAGGGGCCCGCCCCGTCGGGTAAAAGAGGTTACGGTCGATCTCGGGCCCTTCCACGGCTCCGGGGGCCCGGGGTGACAGGAGAGTCGATGCCGACGATATCTCAATTGGTGCGACAGGGACGCGATCGGGTGCGCGTCAAAACCGCGAGCCCGGCGCTCGAGTCCTCGCCGCAGAAGCGCGGCGTCTGTACGCGCGTCTACACCACGACCCCGAAGAAGCCGAACTCGGCGCTTCGCAAAGTCGCGCGCGTGCGGTTGACCAACGGGATCGAGGTCACGACCTACATTCCGGGAGTCGGACACAACCTGCAGGAGCACTCGATCGTGATGATCCGCGGGGGCCGCGTGAAGGACCTTCCCGGAGTGCGATACCACATCATCCGCGGAACCCTGGACGCGGTCGGAGTCGCCAACCGCAAGCAGGGCCGCTCCAAGTACGGCGCCAAGCGCCCGAAGGCCTAGGAACAGAAATGCCGAGACGCCGCATCGTCGCCAAGCGAGAGATTCTTCCGGACCCGCTCTACAACTCGCAGCTCGTCACGAAGTTCGTCAATACCGTGATGGAGCGGGGCAAGAAGTCGCTGGCGGAGGGGATCCTCTACGGCGCACTGAACAAGGTCGCGGAGAAAACCCAGGACGACCCCATGAAGACGTTCAAGAAGGCAATCGAGAACGTCAAGCCCGCCCTGGAAGTGAAGTCGCGTCGCGTGGGCGGCTCGACCTACCAGGTCCCGGTGGAGGTTCGCCCGAATCGGCGGACGTCGCTGGCGATCCGCTGGTTGATCGATTACGCGAACCAGCGCGGGGAGAAGACCATGCGGGAGAAGCTGGCGGCCGAGCTGCTGGACGCCGCCAACCTGCGCGGCGGTGCGGTCAAGAAGAAAGACGACACCCACAAGATGGCGGAGGCCAACAAGGCCTTCGCTCACTACCGCTGGTAAGCGGTTCCCGGACTCCAACCCAGACGCCCATGCCGCGCAATCACCCTCTCAAAGACACCCGCAACATCGGGATCATGGCGCACATCGACGCCGGCAAGACGACCACGACCGAGCGGATCCTTTACTACACGGGCGTCAACTACAAGCTGGGCGAGGTCCACGAGGGCACGGCGACCATGGACTGGATGGTCCAGGAGCAGGAGCGCGGTATCACGATCACGTCCGCGGCCACGACCTGCTTCTGGAACGACGTCCGGATCAACATCATCGACACGCCCGGCCACGTCGACTTCACGGCCGAGGTCGAGCGGTCGCTGCGCGTCCTCGACGGTGCGATCGCCGTTTTCGACGCGGTCGCGGGAGTCGAGCCGCAGTCCGAGACGGTGTGGCGGCAGGCTGACCGCTACAAGGTTCCGCGGATCGCGTTCGTCAACAAGATGGATCGCGTCGGCGCGAACTTCCCCCGCTGCGTCGAGATGATGCGTACCAAGCTGAACGCCAAACCGGCCGCGATCCAGATCCCGTGGGGAGTCGAGGGCGAGCATCGCGGCGTCATCGACCTCGTCCAGATGAAAGGCATCGACTTCAAGGACGAGTCGCTCGGCGCGAAGTTCGAGGTGGTGGAGATTCCCGAGGAGCTGCGCGCGGAAGCCGAAAACTACCGCGAGAAGCTCATCGAATCGGTGGCAGAGACCGACGACGCGCTGCTGGAGAAGTACCTGCACGGCGGAAAAGTGGAAGTCGACGAGATCCGGGCCGCACTCCGACGCGCCACGATCGCCGGCCACGTGCAGCCCGTGGTCTGCGGATCCGCTTTCAAGAACAAGGGCGTCCAGCAGCTGCTCGACGCCGTCGTCGACTATCTGCCGTCCCCGCTCGACGTGCCGCCGATGATCGGCCACGACGAGGTGGGAGCGGAGCTCGTCCGGGAACCCAAGGACGATGCGCCCTTCTCCGCCCTGGTCTTCAAGATCATGACCGACCCGTTCGTGGGTCAGCTGGCGTTCTTCCGCGTCTACTCGGGTCAACTCGACGCGGGGTCGTCGGTCTTCAACTCGACCCGGGACAAGACCGAACGGATCGGCCGGCTCCTCAAGATGCACGCGAACAAGCGCGAGGAGATCAAGGAGGTCTGGGCGGGAGACATCGCCGCGGCCGTCGGCCTCCGGCACGTCTCGACCGGCGACACCATCTGCGACGAAAACGCGCCGGTCATTCTCGAGGCCATGAAC
>JBKPMI010000135.1:0-2837 GCA_046732075.1 Acidobacteriota bacterium
CGTGTCGACCGTGCGGCCGTCCGCGGCGCGCGCCAGAATCTCCCGGTTTTCCACGACGGTCGCGCCGGGCCAGGATCCCGATGCCCACCAGCCGACGGCGAGGGCCGGCACGCCGGCGGACGCCGCGACCTCCCAGAACGCGGGACTCCGGCGCTCCCACGCAGACACCGGCGCTCGGGAAACGAGACCCGCGGCGAGGCCGACGCCGCGCAGGTACCAGGAGGACCCGAGCGGCGGCCGCAGGGGTGGCAGGCCGGCGGGACGCACCCACTCCAGGGCGCGGACTCCGTGGCGCGCGGCGGGGACGCCGGTCGCGAGGTCCGTCCAGACTTCCGCGGGGGACGCGGACCGCGCGGGCCAGGTCCCCGTCCGTCCGGCCGCAAGGAGAAGCCGGAGCGCGCCGTCCTCCGGCCGGGTCTCGTCGAGCGCGGCTCCATCGATTCCGACGACGACCACGGGAGTCGCCCGCGGTGCCGGAAGAAGCGGCTCGGCTCGAACCGGTTCGCGCCGGGAGGCGAAGAGGAGGATGGCCGCGGAGAGCGCGCCGGCGACCGCGAACAGCACGAGCGCGCGGCGCGGCGTCTGGGGCAGGCGGCCGGAGCTCGCGAAAGCGCGCGCGAGAACCGTCGCCCGGGCGACCGCACCGAAAAGGAGAGCGGCGAGCGAGACCGGCACTCCCCACGCGACGGCCGTCGCCACCCTCTCGGCGCCGAGCCGCCACGTCCCGATCACCCAGATCGCGAGCACGACCGCGGCCGCGACGATGCCGGCAACTGCCGAGTCCGCGCCGGGCCGACGCGAGCGGCCGGCGCCCGCGAAAAGAAGGACGGCGAAACCGGCCGCGGGAACGAGGGCCGCCAGGAAAAGTTGAGCGAACAGGAGAATCGCGGCCGGGGGTGACTGCGAATAGCGGAACTGCGACGCGCAGACTGCGGCTGTCTCGGCCGAAGCCATGGCGAGCGCGCCGGCGAGAACGAGCGGCAGCAGGAGCGCCGCGGTTCCCTCCAGGGCGCGGCGGAACACGAAGCGTTCCACCCGTCCCTGCAGGTATCCGAGCTCCCGGAGCTTTTCGCGCGCCTCCGAGAGGGTCGGGCGCCTCGGCAGAGAGCTCACGACCGGCGGTCGCGGACGAACCGGGCGAGGTCCGCCAGGACCGCGCCCCGGCGGCGGAAGGAAACGAGGGCCGCCACCGCGGTGTCGAGGAGCTCGGCCACGAGCTGGCGGCAGGACTCGGTACCGAGAATCGTGGCGAAGTTCGCGCGGTGCGTGTCGCGGTGGGTGTCTTTTCCGAGAGTCTCCGGATCTCCCTGGAGATCGAGCAGGTCGTCCGTGATCTGGAACGCGAGCCCGAGGTTCCGGGCGTAATGGGTCAGCGCCGTGAGCGTCGACTCGCGTGCGCCGCCGGCCATCGCCCCGCCCCGCACCGCCGCCACGAACAGTGCTCCGGTTTTGCGCGCGTGAATCGCCTCGAGGTCGTCCAGTCCCGTCGCGCCGGGATCCGCCGCGAGGTCGGCGGCCTGGCCCCCGCAGCAGCCCGGAGCGCCCGCGGCGGCCGCGAGTTCTCCCGAGATCCGGGACCGGAGGGCGGGCGGGATCGACGACTCGCGCGCCACGACCTCGAAGGCGCGCGAGAGGAGGGTGACGGCCGCGAGCTCCGCGGTCGCGACCCCGTAGACCACGTGCAGCGCCGGGCGCCCGCGGCGGCGCACGGCGTTGTCCATCGACGGAAGGTCGTCGAGCACGAGCGACGCCGCATGCACGTACTCGACCGCGACCGCGACGGCGAGAGGGCCCTCGGGCTTCGCCTTGACGAGCTGTCCGGCGGCCAACGCGACCAGCGGCCGGATCCGCTTTCCCCCCGAGAGGGCGGCTTCGGCGACGGCATCCTGGAGCCGGCCGGCGCCGCGGCCGGGCGCGGGAAGGTTGTGGGACAGGGCGGCTTCGAGGCGGCCCCGCGAGGCCGCGGCGAACCCGTCGAATGCTCCCCCGTCAGGGAGTGCCGGGGGGCGGTTTTCGATCGCGACCCCGGCTAGGCCGCGTACGTCGCCAGAGCCTCCGGCTCGGACTCGTAGACGTCGAACACGGTGATGAGCTGCGTGACGGTCAGAACGTCGGAGATCTTGGGAGGCAACCCGAGGAGCTTCAACTTTCCGCCCTTGTTCGTAACGGAGGTGTAGCAGCCCACGAGCTCACCGATCCCGGACGAATCGATGGTCGTCACTTCCTTCATGTTGATGAGGATGTTCTTCTTTCCCTTTTCGACGAGACCGTTGATGACCTCGCGCAATTGAACGTCCCCGGAGCCGATCGTGATCTTGCCCTTCAGGTCCACGATCGAGACTCCCTGGACTTCGCGCACATTCGCCTTCATTTCCGGTTTCCCTCCTTCTCCTTTCCCGAGCCCAGATTCTTGGTCAGCACGATCTCCATGCCGCCGCCTTCGACTTTCCGAAAGCGGACGTCATCCATGAACGTTTTCATGTAAAAGATCCCGCGTCCCGACGTCTTCAACCGATTCTCCGGCGCCAGCGGATCGTCCACTGCGGCCGGATCGAAGCCCGCGCCCTCGTCCCGGATCGAGATTCTCAAATCGGATCCGACCACGTCCATCTCCAGGTGAATTCGCTTGGAGGTGTCCTGCCGGTTCCCGTGCTTGATTGCGTTGGCGAGCGCCTCCCGCAAGGCCATGAGGAGCCAGTGCTTGGTCTCCTCCGAAACGTTCCTCCCGTCGAGGAGTTTGCCACAAAGGTGTTGCGCCAATTCGATGTTCTCGAATCGGCTGGATAGGGACATCCGGATCGGGCCGGCGTCCTGTAGCGGTGGCGTCTTCGTCATTC
>JBKPMI010000136.1:0-15004 GCA_046732075.1 Acidobacteriota bacterium
AGTACGAAGCGGTCCGGGGACGCGCCGGCTCGTACGGCGCGAACGGGAGCATCTGAAGCCGCGACCGGAGGCGGTTCGGCGCGAGCGCCCGACCCGACCGGGAGTGCAGTAGCCGGGCAAGACCCCGGGCCGACTCCGCTCGGCTCCGGCAGGGAGCGCACAGCGCCAGGTGCCGGGAGAGGGCCTCCGCGTCGCTCCGGGTGAGCTCGCGGTCGAAGTGGGCGTAGAGGAGGAATCGGGCTTGCGGACAGTTCATCGGACCTTACCGACAAACGGCCCGACGAAGCGGGAAATTCCGGACCGGAGGACGCGGAAACCGCTGTCCCCCCCGGGAGACCGTCGGGGGGCCTAGGCCGCCGGCGGTTTGGGGCGGGTCCGCATCTTGGCGGGCTCGCCTCCCCGGATATAACCGTGCCTCCGGGCGTACCGGAGAAGGGCCTTCTCCAGGAGCTTGCGGCCGCGGTAGAGGCGGGACATGACCGTCCCCACCGGGCATTCCAGGATCTCGGCGATCTCCTTGTAGGAGAAATCTTCGAGGTCGGCCAGGATGACCACCATCCGGTAGTCGTACGGCAGGGACTCCAGGGCCTTCCGGACGTCGTCGTCCAGAACCCCCGTGAAGAACTCGGCCTCCGGGTCCGACGGCTGATCCGCGTTGTCCCGGCGAACGATCCGCTCGAAAGAGTCCTCGATCTCGGCGAAGTCGACGCTTCTCGGTTCGAGTTTCTTCTTCCGGTAGTTGTTGATGAACGTGTTCTTGAGGATTTTGAAGAGCCAGGCCTTGAGATTCGTGCCCTCTTCGAACTTGTCGTAGTACTTGTAGGCCTTGAAGAAGGTCTCCTGGACGAGGTCTTCGGCGTCCTCGGCGCTCCGGGTCATCCGGTACGCCGTGTTGTAGAGCGAGTCCACATAGGGCATGACCTGGGAATCGAAGTCCCAGGACGTGACCGGGGGCGGATTTCCTTCGAGTGTCGGTCGCACGCTTAACTTCTCCATGCCTTTATCGAGGTCGCAAGTTCCTTGCCCGGCCGGCCAGAAATTCCTCCAACCGACCGGGCCGAGCTAACCTCCGCCATACCTACGGAATAGACGCACGGCCCGTTGAGGCGATTACATCCAGAAGTACGGGAACCGACGGGCAGCGGTTTCGGGAGAGGGCACCCTGTCCTCTCCCGGGGACGACCAGGCCACGGGACCGGGAGCGGACTTGCCGCCCCCTCGTGTCCCGTGTCCCCGGAGCCGTGGCCCGGCTAGGCCCCCTTGATCAGGAAGGCGATCAGGAGCGCGTAGAGGACGAGCGACTCGATCAGGGCAAGGCCGATGATCGTCATCGTCCGGATGGGCCCGGCCGCGCCGGGGTTCCGGGACATCCCCTCGGCGGCCGCTGAGGTGGCCCGACCCTGGGCGACGGCGCCGGCCGCCGCAGCGACCCCGAGGAGGAACGCCGCCCCGAGCGCTCCGGCGCCCCAGTTCCGCACCGGCGCGGGAGCGTTCCCGGCCTCCTGCGCGAACGCCGGCAAGGCCAGGAAGGCCACGGCGAGGACGACGAGCAGAGCGATTTTCTTGTAGCGCATCTCGAATCTCTCCTTGTTTCTGGGCCGCCGGAAGCTCAGTGCTCCTCGTGGGCCGTTGCGAGACTGATGTAGACCGACGAAAGGGTCGCGAAAATGAAAGCCTGGAGAAGGGCCGTGAAGAGGCCGAGGGCCATGAGCGGCCAGGGAACGACGATCGGTACGAGCCCGGCGAAGATGCCGGTGGCGGTGTGCTCCCCGTAGATGTTCATGAAGAGCCGGAGGGAGAGCGAAAGGATCCGCGCGAAGTTGCCGATGATCTCGATCACGAAGAAGAGCGGAGCGAGCCAGAGGACCGGCCCCATGAAGTGCTTCAGGTAGCCCAGGATGCCGTGCTCTTTCATCCCCTGGAAGTTGAAGTAGAGAAACGACAGGACCGCGAGCGCGACCGTCGTCGAGAGCGACCCGGTCGGTGGCTGCAGGAAGAAGAACAGGCCGAAGAGGTTGGCGACGAAGATGAACACGGCAAATCCGCCGATGACGTTCAGATATCGCTTCTCCGCGCCGTGCCCGATGATGTCCGAGACCAGCGACCGCACCCCGGCGACCACCATCTCCAGGAAGTTCTGGACGCGTCCGGGACGCTCCTTGTCGTAGCGCCGGGCGGCGAGCGGCAGGAAGACCGCGAAGATCACGAGCACCAGGAGCGCCATGATGGCGGCATCCGGAATCCAGGCGGACCGGCCGTCCGGGAACCAGAACGCGGCGGCGCCCGGAGACATCCTCTCGACCGGGGGAGGCCCCAGAAGAGCGATCAGCAGCCGGTTGACCGGCCCGTAGAGGATCGAATGATGCTCGCTCAAGCGCTCGGCCTCTCTCCTCGGCTCAGCAGTTCCGCTCCGATCGCCAGGACCACGACCGACAGGCCGGCCATGCCGGCTACCGGCTCGAAACCCCTCCACCGAAGGAGGGCGATCCCGAGAGCGGCCGCTCCGGCTCCCGTGACCAGCAGGAGGGGGAGCACAGCTCGAAACCCTTTCTTTTCCTGCGGGGGAACGAGACGCTCGGTCAGCTTCTCGAGAACAAGAAAGCTGAAAATAACGACGCCCGCGGCGATTGTCAAGGAGACCGCGGCGCGCCAGCCGAAGAAGAGAGCCGCGACCGCGCCGGCCGCGGCGATTCCGATGGAACGCGTCCGGATCCGATGAAGGATCCGATCTTCCGAGCGGATCACCCCTTCCCTCCCGATTCGTCGAGCCCGCGGAGAAGGCGGTAGAGATTCCAGAAGCCCGCGACCGCTCCGAGCGCCGCACCCGCAAATGCCGGGACCTCGCCCCACCCGAGCGCGCGTCCGAGCCAGCGGCCGATCAGATATCCCGCGACGATCGAAAGCGGGAAGAGGATTCCCGCGGCCGAGGCGCGCGCGACGATGGCGTAGCGGGGGGATGGGGGCCCGTTAAGCGTCAAACGTGAAACGTCAAACGAAGGAGAGACCGTTTTACGTTTTACGTTTTACGTTTTACGTTTTACGTTTTACGTCCTACGTCCTACGTCCTAAGGCGCTTTGATCACGCACGCCCGCAGCATCTCGACGAAAGGCTGGGGCGCGACGCCGATCACGATCGTGGCCGTCGCGCAGATGAGGACCGCGGCGGTCAGGGCGTACGAGCTCTTGAGCGGCACTCCCTCCCCCTCCGAGAAGAACATCGCGGCGGCGAGCCGGAAGTAATAGAAGAGCGACACCGCCGACATCAGGACCGCGAGAACCGCCAGCCAGGCGTAGCCCGCTTTCATCGCCGAGGTGAAGAGGTAGTACTTCCCGATGAAACCGGCGGTGGGCGGGATCCCCGCGAGCGACAGGAGAAAGACGAGCATCACGACGGCGGCGGTCATGTTGCGCTTCGCGAGACCGTTGAAGTCGGAGACCGACTCGGCCGCGTAGCCCTTCGTCTCCAGGAAGACGACGAGGGCGAAGACCCCGAAGTTCATGAAGGCGTACGCGAGCAGGTAGACCAGGATCCCCCAGAGCCCGAACTCGGTCCGGAAGCCCAGGACGCCCATCAGCGCGTAACCGGCGTGCGCGATCGACGAGTAGGCCAGCATCCGCTTGACGTTCGTCTGGAGGAGCGCGGCGAGGTTTCCGAAGACCATCGTGGCCGCCGAGACGAGGGCGACGATGAGACCCCAGTCGGAATGAAATTTGGGAAAGGCGACATAGAAGATCCGCGCCAGGATCGCGTACGCCGCGAGCTTCGGCCCCACCGAGAAGAACGCGGTCACCGGCGTCGGCGATCCTTCGTAGACGTCGGGCGTCCACACGTGGAACGGCACCGCCGCGATCTTGAAGAGGAGGCCGGCCAGGATGAGCAGAATGCCGACGATGAGCAGGTTCGACTTCTCCTGGGTCTCGAAGAGCTTCGCGAGCTCCGGCAGCCCCATCCGCCCCGCGACGCCGTAGACGAGCGAGAGGCCGTAGAGCAGCACGCCCGAGGAAAAGGCGCCGAGCACGAAATACTTCAGAGCGGCCTCGGTGCTCTTGATCTCCCCCTTGAAGTAACCCGCGAGGATGTACGACGACAGAGCCATGAGCTCCAGCGCGACGTAGATCGACACCAGGTTGTTCCCCGAGACCATGAACAGCATCCCGACGCCGGTGAAGAGGAGGAGCGCGTAGTACTCCCCGGCGGGATAGGCCGCGCGGCCCACGAACTGGATCGAGGCCAGGATCGTCAACGCGATCGAGATCAGCATGAGGAGCTTGAAGAACACGGCGAAGTTGTCGAGGACGAACATCCCGCCGAGGATCGGCTCGCTCCGGCCGTGATAACCAGAGAGGAAGGCCACGAGACCGATCGTGATCGCCGTCGCGAGGAGGGCCAGGAACGCGAGGAACTCCTCCTTCGCCTTCTCGACGAACACGGAGATCGAGAGGATGAGGAGCCCTGCCGCCGTCAGGAAGAGCTCGGGCGACAGCAGGAACCAGTCGGCAGCCGCGACCTTCACGGAGCGGCGGCCTCCCGCGGGGTCCCCGGGGCAGGCGCCGGCTCCCGCGCGAGCGCCGGGTTCGGCAGGGTCTTGCCGCCGACCGCCTCCACGATCTTCTCGGCCGGCCGGCGAAGGACGTCGAACATCGGCCGGGGATAGAGGCCGATCCACAGCGCCACAAGGACGAGCGGGACGAGCGTGAGCTGCTCCCGGCCGGTCAGGTCCGCGAGACCCGCGTTCGCGGGGTTCGTGATCTCGCCGAAGAAAACCCGCTGGTAGAGCCACAGCAGGTACGCCGCGCCGAGCACGATCCCGGTCGCCGCGAAGAACGCCCACCAGAAGCTGACCGCGAACGCGCCCTGGAGGATCGCGAACTCGCCGATGAAGCCGTTCAGGAGCGGCAAGCCCATCGAGGAAAGGGCCATGACGAGGAAATACGTGGCGTAGATCGGCATCTGGCGGGCGAGACCGCCGTACTCCGAGATCATCCGCGTGTGCCGGCGCTCGTAGGCCATCCCGACGAGCAGGAAGAGCGCGCCGGTCGAGATCCCGTGGTTGACCATCTGGAGGATGCCGCCCTGCAGCCCCGCCATGTTGAGCGCGAAGACACCGAGCATGACGAAGCCCAGGTGCGAGACGGACGAGTAAGCGATCAGCCGCTTCATGTCCTTCTGGACGAGCGTCACCATCGCGCCGTAGACGATGCCGACGATCGCCAGCGTGACCACGACCCCGCGGACCCACGGCGTGTTGATCGCGTCCGGGAACATCGGCAGCGAGAACCGCACGAAGCCGTACGTCCCCATCTTCAGGAGGACGGCCGCGAGGATCACCGAGCCCGCGGTCGGCGCCTCGGTATGCGCGTCCGGCAGCCACGTGTGGAACGGGAACATCGGCACCTTGATCGCGAACCCGAAGAAGAACGCGAAGAAGAGCCAGATCTGGAGCTCCGCCGGCATGCCGGCGGCGACCGCCGTCAGCTTCTCGATGGAGAACGTCGGCGGGTTGCCCAGTCCCTTGTAACCGAGGAAGCCGGTCGTGTTGTAGAAGTAGATGGCGATGATGCCGAGCAGCATCAGCACCGAACCCGCGAGCGTGTAGAGGAAGAACTTGATCGCGGCGTAGAGCCGGCGGTCGCTCCCCCACACCCCGATCAGGAAGTACATCGGGACGAGCATGACCTCCCAGAACACGTAGAACAGGAAGAGGTCGAGCGCGCAGAACGTCCCGATCATGAACGTCTGCAGCAGAAGGAGCAGGACGTAGTACTCCTTCTGCCGCTCCCCGATCGCGGTATAGGAACAGACGACCGCGATCACGCCCATGAGGGTCGTCAGCAGGATGAGCAGGAGCGAGATCCCGTCGATCCCGAAGTGGTAGTCGACGCCGAGCGACGGGATCCACGAGGCCCTCTCCACGAACTGGTAGCCGTCCTTCCCGCGCTCGAAGAGGAACCAGAGCGGCAGGGAAACGACGAAGTCGACGACCGCGACCAGCGTCGCGATGCTCTTGATCGCCCCGGTCTTCTCCTTCGGGAGGAAGAAGACGATCGCGAGCGCCCCGAGCAACGGGATGTACGTGATGACCGAGAGAATCGGGATCCCGACGCCCATCAGTTGCATTCAGCCCCTCTTCCCCAAAATGGGGACAGATTTATTTTCGTGACGTTCTTTCGAAACGCTCCACTTTCGAAAAATAGATCTGTCCCCCTTTACCGGAAAATCAGATACACCGCGACGATGCAGAAGAGACCGCCGCCCATGACGAGCGCGTAGTTCTGGACGCGGCCGGTCTGCGACCGCCGCAGGAGCTGGAACCCCCTCTGGAAGGAGTCCGCCACGCCGTTGACCGCGCCGTCCACGAGGTTCTTGTCGAAGGCCTGCGAGACGGCGGAGGCGCCGAGCGTCCCGGCCGCGGCGCCGTTGGGGATCAGGTCGACGACCGTCGCGTCGACCTCCCAGAGGAAGCGCCCGCCGCCCTTGGCGAGGCCTTCCACGAAGGCCGCCTCGTAGATCTCGTCCACGAAATACTTGTTCTCGAGGGTCCGGTAGAGCCGCGGGAACCTCGCCGCGAGTTGCGCCGGCACTCTTCCCTCCCCCTTCGCGTACCAGGTCCACGCGAGGAAGAGCCCGACCATCGCGACCGCGACCGACGCCGCCATGAGCGCCAGCTCGAGAGAGATCGCCGGCGCGTGCTCCGCGGCGTGCGCGCCGGCGAGCGCCGGGACGACCGGCGCCAGGAACTCCCCGATCCGGTCTCCGCCGCGGAGAATCGGGATTCCGATCCAGCCCCCGACCACCGAGAGGAACGCCAGCACGACGAGCGGCACGGTCATGGAGCGCGGCGACTCGTGGACGTGGGCCTCCTGCTCGGCCGAGCCCCGGAACTTGCCGTAGAAGGCGAGCGAGACCAGCCGGAACATGTAGAAGGCGGTCAGGCCGGCGGTGAAGAGCGCCGCGGTCCACAGGACCTTCGGCAGCCAGGGCGCCCGCGCGAAGTGCGACTCGAACACCGCCGCGAGGATCGCGTCCTTCGAGAAGAACCCGGCGAGCAGCGGCACGCCCGCGATCGCGAACGTCGCGACGAGGAACGTCCGATACGTGATCGGGATCTTCCGCGCGAGGCCGCCCATCCGCCGCAGGTCCTGCTCGCCCCCGAGGGCGTGGATGACGGAGCCCGAGCCCAGGAACAGGCAGGCCTTGAAGAAGGCGTGGGTGACGACGTGAAACATCCCGGCGACGAACGCGCCGACGCCACACGCCAGGAACATGTAGCCGAGCTGCGACACCGTCGAGTACGCGAGGACCTTCTTGATGTCGTTCTGGACGAGGCCGATCGTCGCCGCGAAGAGCGCGGTGAATCCTCCGATGACGGCCACGACCAGGAGCGCGTCGGGCGAGAGGCGGAAGAGCACGTTGCAGCGCGCCACCATGTAGACCCCGGCCGTGACCATCGTCGCCGCGTGGATCAGAGCGGACACCGGCGTCGGGCCGGCCATCGCGTCGGGAAGCCAGACGTAGAGCGGGAACTGCGCCGACTTACCGACCGCGCCCAGGAACAGGCACAGGCAGACGACGGTCATGTACGGGGCATAGATCGCGGGCTGTGAAGCGGCCGCGGAGAAGACCTTCCCGAAGTCGAGCGAGCCGAACAGCGCGAACACACCGAAGATCCCGAGGATGAAGCCGAAGTCGCCGATACGGTTGACGACGAACGCCTTCTTGCCCGCGTCGGCCGCGAATTTCTTGTGGTAGTCGTAACCGATCAGGAGATAGGAGCAGAGCCCCACTCCTTCCCAGCCCACGAACAGCAGCAGGAAGTTCGCGGCGAGGACGAGCGTCAGCATCGAGAACATGAAGAGGTTCAGGTAGGCGAAGTAGCGGCCGTACCCGGCGTCGTGCCCCATGTAGCCGACGGAGTAGACGTGGATGAGGAAACCCACGAACGTCACGAAGGCGAGCATCAGGGCGGACAGCGAGTCGAGCCGCAGGGCGAAGTCGACGACCCACTCCGCGAGAGGGCCCGGGACCTGGCCCGTGGCCTGGTTCACGCCGAGCGGGATCCAGCGCCACAGCGTCAGGACGTGGTGCGCCCCCTGCGAGAGCGGCCCGATCCCGATGTCGAGGATGGCCGCGAACGCCACCAGGCTGGAGAGCCCGACGCTGCCGGTCCCGACGACCGTGTGGAGGCTCCTCCACTTCGGCGCGGTCTCTGCGTGGCCGTGCGCGTGCGGGTGGCCCGCGGCCGTGCTCGACTCCGCCTCTGGCTGCGTTCCGGGACCCGGAGCGTGGCCTCCGCTCCCATGCGTCCGATGTGAGGCGAGGTAGACGATCCCATTGACGAGGAACCCCAGGAGGGGGAAGACCGGGACGAGCCAGAGGAGGTCCCGCACGCCGTTCCCGCTATCCCTGCATCGAGCTCGCCTCTTCGACGTTCAGCGTGCGACGCTGCCGGAAGAGGGAGATCGTGAGCGCGAGACCGATCGCGGCCTCGCCCGCCGCTATAGTAATGACAAATATAGAGAACACCTGGCCGGTCAGGTCCGAAAGGCGGCGCGAGAACGCGATCAGGTTGAGGTTGACGGCGTTCAGCATGAGCTCGACCGACATGAGGACCGTCAGGAAGTTCCTCCGGACCAGCACACCCAGGAAACCGATCGAGAACAGGAGGAACGAAACGACGAGGTAGTGGTTGATGGTGATGTTCATCAGTCCACCTTCTCGGCCGAGCGCTTCCCGAGGACCACGGCGCCGATCATCGCGACCAGGAGGAACACGGAGGCGACCTCGAAGGGCAGGAGATAGTCGCGGTAGAGCACCCAGGCGACCGCCTCCGTGTTGCCCGCGATCCTTCCGCGCACCGTGCGGAACGCGTCCAGGTGCTGCGGCAGGACGGGGAAACGCTCCGTCCAGAGGACGTAGAGGAACGGCAGGAGGAACACGAGCAGGAAGATCAGAGCCACGTCCCACTGGTGCTGGAACGCCAGGCGCTCCTGGACCCCCCGCTGGTGCACCAGCATGATCACGAAGAGAAAGAGCACCATGATCCCGCCGGCGTAGACGAGGATCTGCACCGCGCCCACGAACTCGGCCTGCTCGAGGAAGAAGATGCAGGCGACGAGGAGGAACGAGGACAGCAGGAAGAGCGCGGAGTGGATGGGGTTACGCGCCACGACGACGGCGATCGCCGTGCCGACGGCGAGCCCGGCGAAGATCACGAACGCCCAGCCCGCGCCGCCCGAGAGGAGCGCGCCGGGGACGGTTTCCGCCCCGGTCATCGCTCGTCGCGCTCCGCGAGCCGCGAATCAGAGCTCGAGGTCAACGCTACCCCTGCTCGACGACAGTGAACGGCTTGACGTTCTCCGCCGCTCTCCAGTCGGTCAGCTTGCGAATGTCCAGGTACAGCGACTCGTTCCGGTCGTATGCCGCCATCTCGTAGGTCTTGGTCGTCAGCCAGATCGACTTGGGGTTCGTGGGGCAGGCCTCCTCGCAGAGCTGGCAGAACATGCACCGCTTCAAGTCGACGTCGAACCGGTCGAGGACCTTCACCGACTTGCCGGCCGCATTCTTCTCGTTGTGCCAGTCGATGTAGATGATGTTGATCGGGCACTCGATCGCGCAGAGCGTGCACTTGATGCAGCGCTCTTCATCGAGGCGGAACATCCCCCGGAAGCGGTCGGAGGGCAGCTTCTTCTGCTCGGGGTACTGGATCGTCACCTTCTTCTTGAAGAAGTGCCGGCCCGTGACGGAGAGACCGTCGAAGAGGTCGAGCAGCGTCAGCTTGTCGAGCCACTTCTTCAGCGCCATGTATCCCCTACTCCGAAACCGACGCCGGTATGGCCGCGAGGCGCTCGCGGCGGGTGAGCTTCTGGCGCAGCTTCGCCAGAAGGTACATCAGCACGAACAGCCCCCCGAAGATATACGAGAGCAGAAAGAGGCCGTTGCTCCGGCCGGGCGTCGCGAGAATCGCGAGCGCCACCACGACGATGTTCGCGAGCGCGATGGGGATCATCCACTTCCAGCCGAGAGCCATGAGCTGGTCGAACCGGTACCGCGGGAACGTCGAGCGGAACCAGATGTAGCAGAACAGGAAGAATCCGGTCTTGATCAGGAACCACGCGAACGGCGGCACGACGTGGAGGAACCGGAGCGCCGCGACGTGCGGGAAGGGCGGCAGCCATCCGCCGAAGAAGACCGTGACCGCGACGCAGGAGATCACGATCATCGCGGCGTACTCGCCCAGGAAGAAGAAGGCGAACTTTACGCCGGAGTACTCGGTGTTGAAGCCCGAGACGAGCTCGGACTCCGCCTCCGGGAGGTCGAAGGGGTTGCGGTTGGTCTCCGCCACTCCCGACACGAAGTAGAGGAAGAACGCGACGAGCCCCGGGAAGACGAACCAGAGGTGGAGGTGCTGCTGCCGGTGGACGATCTCGACCATCGAGAGCGACCGCGACATCAGGAGCACCGACACGAGCGCGAGCCCCATCGGGACCTCGTACGAGACGAGCTGGGCCGCCGAGCGCAGGCCCCCGAGGAGCGAATACTTGTTGTTGGACGCCCAGCCCCCCAGGATGATCCCGTACACCCCGATCGACGTGATCGCGAGCAGGAAGAGCAGCCCGATGTTCACGTCCGTGACCCACAGGGGTGTGCGGACCTTGCCGATCCGGATCGCGGGGCCGAACGGAATGACGGCGAGCGCCGTCAGGGCCGGGATGACCGCGAGCACCGGCGCCAGGAAGTAGACCGCCTTCTCGGCGCGGGCAGGCGTGATGTCCTCCTTCGTGACGAGCTTCAGAAGGTCCGCGACCCCCTGGAGAAGTCCCTTGGGTCCCACCCGGTTGGGCCCCAGCCGCGCCTGCATGAACCCCATGATCCGGCGCTCGGCGAGCACGATCACGAATCCCACGATCGCGGGCACGACCGCCACGAGGAGGACGACCTTCACGTAGGTCAACACGGTGGGGGTCAGGACTTTCATTGGACAACCTGAACCGGTAGCCGGTAGCCGGTAGCCGGTAGCAAAGACGTCCGGCCCTCGGCTTCCGGCTTCCGGCTTTCGGCTTCCGTCCTCTTCATCGGTCCACCTCGCCGAGGACGATGTCGATCGTGCCGATCAACGCCACGAGGTCGCTGACCAGGTGCCCCTTCGCGAGCCGCGGCAGCGCCTGGAGGTTGATGAAGGACGGCGGCCGGACGTGCATGCGGTACGGCCGGTTCGAACCGTTGGACACGCAGTAGAAGCCGAGCTCTCCCTTCGGCGACTCGACGGACGCGTAGATCTCCTCCGCCACCGGCTTGATGACGCGCGGGACCTTTCCGCGGATCTCGCCCGGCTCCAGCCGGTCGATGCACTGCTTGAGAATCCGCACGCTCTGCCGCATCTCCTGGACGCGCACGATGTACCGGTCGTAGGTGTCGCCGTTGACCCGCGTGGGGATCGCGAAGTCGAGCTCGTCGTAACACTCGTACGGCTGGGCGCGACGGAGGTCCCACTCGACCCCGGACGCGCGCAGGACGGGCCCGGTGACGCCCCACTCGATGCACTCCTCCCCCGAGATGACCCCGATCCCGACGGTCCGTTTCTTCCAGATGCGGTTGTCCGTCAGCATCTGCTCGTAGTCGTCGATCCGGGACGGGAGGTCGTCCACGAACTCCATGAGCCGCTCGACCCACCCGGCCGTCAGGTCGAACGGCAGGCCCCCGATCCGCATGCAGTTCAACGTAAGGCGCGCGCCGCAGTACTCCTCGAAGAAGTCGAGGATCTGCTCCCGCTCCCGGAACGCGTACCAGAACGGGGTCACCGCGCCGAGGTCGATGCCCGAGGTGCCGAGCCACACGAGGTGCGAGGAGAGCCGCTGGAGCTCGTCGAGGATGACGCGGATCAACTGGGCCCGGCGCGGCACCTCGACCCCGAGGAGCTTTTCGATCGTCAGGCAGAAGGCGTGGTTGTTCGTGGCCGCCGCGACGTAATCGAGCCGGTCGGTGTGCGGGATCCCCATCGGGTACGTCTCGGTCTCGAAGAGCTTCTCGGTTCCGCGGTGGAGGTACCCGACGTCCGGCTTCGTCTCCAGGATCTTTTCGCCGTCGACGCGAACCACGAGCCGCAGCACCCCGTGCGTCGACGGATGCTGTGGCCCGAAGTTGAGCTCCATCTCCTGGACCTCGAAGAGCGTGGGCGGGTGCGGCGACACGGGGACGGATTCCGCCGCGGCGAGCGCCGCCGCCGCGAGGTCCGTTTCCGTGTGCGTTCTCTCGTCGCTCATCGTGTCCCGTGTCCCGTGTCCCATGTCCCGCGTTTCACGACACCGCCTTCCGGTTGGGATCGTCGGGCGAGGGGCCTCCCCCCTCCGGCCACTCCTCGGGATAGACCGCGGCGCCCGTCGAGATGCCCTCGACCGGGAAGTCCTTCCGGAGGGGGTACCCCTCGAATCCGTCCCAGGTCAGGATGCGGCGCAGGTCCGGGTGCCCCGCGAAACGGATCCCGAACATGTCGAAAGTCTCCCGCTCCGGCCAGTTCGCCGCCAGGAACACCTCCGCGATCGACGGGACCTCCTCGCCGTCCCCGACGGCGCACTTGACCCGGATCCGGTCGTTCTTGGAGAACGAGTAGAAGTGGTAGACGACGTCGAAGCGCGGCTGCCGGGCCCGCCAGTCGACGGCGGTGACGTCCACGCAGTAGCGGAAGTCCTCCGCGTCCTTCAGGTGGCGGGCGACCTGCGCGACCTTCTCGCGGTCGACGACGACGGTGACCTGGCGGGCGAACTCCTTCGCGGAGACGACCGCGTCCGGCACCGCGCGGCGGATCGACTCGACCCAGCGGTGCGCGCCGGCATCGGTCGCTTCGACCTTCTTGGGCGGCGCGGGCTTGTGCGCCGGCGCGGCAGCGGAGGGTGGCGGTGGCGCGGCTTCCGGCGGGGGCGTGGTCTCGTCGGCCACCGGATCTCCTACGAGGCCTTCCGGACCACTTTCATCCGGTCGATCTTCTTCTGGAGCGCCATGATCCCGTAGATGAGCGCCTCGGGGCGGGGCGGGCAGCCCGGGACGTAGACGTCGACCGGCACGATCCGGTCCACGCCCTGGGTGACGGCATAGGTCCGGTACGGACCGCCGCACGTCGCGCAGGACCCCATTGCGATCACCCACTTCGGCTCGGGCATCTGGTCGTAGAGGCGCTTGACGATGGGGGCCATCTTCTCGACCACGGTCCCCGCCACGATCATCAGGTCGGACTGGCGGGGGGTCCCCCGGAACACCTCCGCCCCGAACCGCGACAGGTCGTGCCGCGAGTCCATGACGGCCATCATCTCGATGGCGCAGCACGCCAGGCCGAACTGCATCGGCCAGATGGAGGACCGGCGGGCCCAGTTGATGACGGAGTCCACCGAGGTCGTGAGGATGTTGTCTTCGAAGCGATCGACGATTCCGCCCATCAGGCCCAGTCCAGCGCCTTGCGCTTCCACACGTAGAAGTAACCGACCACCAGGATGACCAGGAAAACGAGCATTTCGACCAGCCCGAAGAGTCCCAGCCGGTTGAACATCACCGCCCAGGGGAAGAGGAAGATGGTCTCCACGTCGAAAACGACGAAGAGGACGGCAATCAGGAAGTAGCGCACCGAAAAGCGGGTGTCATGCGCGAACGTCGTGGCCTCGATTCCGCACTCGTACGGCTCGAGCTTCGCGGGGTTGGGCCGCTGCTTCTGGAGGATGCGCGCGATGACGATCGTCGCCAGCGGCAGAGCCGCCGCGAGAAGAGCGAAGATCAGGATCGGGAGGTAGTCCGACACCGGCCCGGCATTGTATCGGAGCAGGGGTCAATCGTGCATTCCTGTATTCCGATCACATGCCACGCGACTGAACGAGAACCGAGATCTCTTCTCCCATTCCGGCCGGATCGACGAGACGATACGCGCGCCACTTCTCCGCGTCGTTCCCGACGAAGTCGAAGAGTCCGGCCTCCGAGAGAAATCGACCCTGCCGGATCGGACCTTCGGTCTCGAGCCCCTCGGCCTCTCCCGCCGCGACGAGCTCGTCCCAGTCGACGTGCGCGGTCAGGTCCTGCTCTCCCGGACGATCGAGCGGGTCTCCGCCGCGGCGGCCGCCGGAATGCGCGGCGAGAGTTCCGGCGGGCCGCGCCAGGGAGTGAAAGAGCGTGCGCGTCCGGTGACCGTAGTCGAAGACGACGAGCCGGCCGCGCGCCAGTACCCGAGCGAGCCGGCGGTGGAGATCCGACGCGTGGAGACGGATTTCGGCGACCTGCCCCGGCGCGAGCGTCGCGCCGGATCGCGATAGCCGTTCCGCCCACTCCGGCGGCGCGGGCGCCGGAGTCCAGGCGAAGCGCGTCCCGTCCGTTCCGACGCGAAGCTCCTCCACGCCGGACCCGGTGCCGCGGACGCGCGCGACGGGGAGCGCGTCGTAGAGCTCGTTCGCGAAGATCCAGCCGGTGATGGAGCCCTCCGGCAGCTCGCCGGCCTCCGTCCGCACGGCGACGCTGAGCGCCGAGAGCTTCTCCCGGGCAGCGGGCGCGCGCTCGACGGCGGTCAGGCGGGTGCGCGCGGCGACCTCCTCGTGGTCGGCCGCGAGCGCCGCGCGGAATGCTTCGAGGAAAATCCCCTCTCCCGCGCCCACCTCGACGAAGTCGAGCCGGCCCACGAGGCCCGCCGCGTCGTCCGCGAACTTCCGGGCGAGCGTCGCGGCGAACGCCGGCGAGACCGAGGGCGACGTGACGAAATCGCCGCCTTCTCCGATGGGCGCGCCGCGCGCGTAATAGCCCCCGACCGGATCGTAGAGCGCCGCCTCCATGAAGTCCGCGAACGAGATGGGCCCCTCGCGCCGGATGCGGTCGCGCAGTCGCTCCGCGAGATCGGACGGCGGCACGGGGCTCGGATTATATTTTCGAAGTGAGATCCCGCCGGCGTCTCGTCTACGCGCTCGCGGCCGTCCCGCTTCTCTTCTCATTTCGCTGCGCGTCGCGCCGACTCCCGCTGCCGACGCTCGAGGATTACTC